>JBCCQO010000064.1:0-11809 GCA_039024595.1 Pseudomonadota bacterium
CAAAACACCCGCCGGGATACCCGCTCGCTCGCCGAGTTCAGCCAGGGCCAATGCACAAAGAGGTGTTTCGCTTGCCGGCTTGATTACGATCGTACAGCCTACCGCGAGGGCGGGGGCTGCTTTGCGGGTGATCATCGCAATAGGAAAATTCCAGGGAGTGATCGCGGCAACCACGCCAACAGGCTGGCGAATGCATACAATTCTCTTGTCCGCTGACGGCCCGGGGATTACATCGCCATAAACTCTTTTCGCTTCCTCGGAAAACCATTCAACGTACGCGGCGCCATAGGCGACTTCGCCCCGTGATTCGCCGATGGGTTTACCCTGCTCAGCGGTCATCAAGGCGGCGAGATCTTCTTGGTTAGCCATGATCAAATCAAACCACCTGCGTAGGACCTGCGCACGGTCCTTGGCAGCTCGATTTTTCCAGGACACCATAGCGGCCTCTGCTGCGGCAATTGCTCGCCTCGTTTCCGTGGCGCTGGCTTTTGCGATCGCGACTATCTCCTCGCCACTGGAGGGGTTGAGTACGGACATCGTTGCGCCGTCGTCGGCGTCACACCAAGCTCCGTCAATGTAGGCTTGGGTGCGCAAAAGGGTAGGGTCTTTCAGCGTAAGTGCCATAGTAGAAATCTCGAGCAATCGCAAAGCGTGCAAGATTAACTCCCCAGGCTCGGTGAGGGAACGCCTAAAGGGGGTTAGCGCATGCGCACTGGTTTCAGCTAGTTAGGCTTGCGTCTGCGGCGCGTGCGCAGCTTGTGTTTTCTAACAAGCCCCCGCAGCTGATCATAGCTGAGCGTGAGCTGCTCGGCGCTGAGTCGCTGGTTAAAACCAAAGTGCCTCAGCGATTCTTCTAGAAGTGAGCGCTCGAACTTTTCAACCTCTGCACGGAAGTCGATCGAGCCGGTGAGGACCGAGTTCGGTTCAGTATCATAAGGAGTCGCTGGCTCAGCGGTGATCGCTGGCGCCAGGCCTTCATTTTCCAAATCAATCCCGGGGGCTAGAAAAGGATCAATGATAAGCTCCGCGACCGGCTCAGCAGAGTTGTCCCAGCGATGGAGGGAGCGTTCGACAACATTCTTTAGTTCGCGAACATTTCCAGGCCACTCATGCGCCGCAAGCTGCTCCCGCACCGCATCGGTAAACCCAGGAAAAACACCCCAACCCAGTTCTGCACTCATGGCGATGGCGAAGTGCTCAGCAAGCAAGTCGACGTCGGAAGCGCGCGCCCGGAGTGCTGGCATATGAACGACATCGAAGCTAAGTCGGTCTAGTAGGTCGGCCCTAAACTGTCCTTGTGCGACCATCGTAACGAGATCCGCATTGGTGGCCGCAACTACCCGAACATCGACAGCAATGGTTTTCTGGCCTCCGACACGCTCGAACTCGCCGTATTCAATCAGCCGCAATAGTTTTTCTTGGAGCCTAGGCGACATTGTGCCTACTTCGTCCAGAAATAGGGTTCCGGAATGCGCACGTTCAAAGCGACCGATGTGGGTGCGATTTGCGCCGGTAAACGCCCCCGCTTCATGGCCAAAAAGCTCACTTTCTAGAAGCGTCTCTGCCATCGCTGCGCAGTTGACCTTTATGAAGGGGGCATCCCAACGGGCTGAAAGAAAGTGGAGCCTCTCGGCCGCTAACTCTTTGCCCGTTCCTCGTTCACCCAGAACCAATATAGGACGATTGATGTTCGCTAAGTGGGATAAATGAGCGAGGGTATCCGTGAGTGCTGCCGATTCGCCTATGATATTCGTCTTCATAAGGTTTATTTTACCTTATAAAGAGGCTAAAAATACCTTCATAAAGGCAAAATAAACTAATACTAGCTAAGTATTTGTAATAAACTACTTAATAAAACCGCGTTATCCATATGATAAATATCGATTTATATACTCTGGCTCGGTACTTGTAAGGAATCCTCTATCTATTACCAGGGGAGCTAACCTCAATGTCGCCGGACCGAACCATGATCTATCTCGCTATCGGACTAGTGTCCAGCGGGATTGCAGCAGTCACCGGGCCGTCTCCGGCACTGTTGAGTTTGGCGCAAATTATCTTGGTAGTTGAAGCGATTAACTTGATCGGCGCGCCCGGTGACGAACGGCCCGAGATGCGAAAGCAACTCAGTAGTGCTTCGTCGAGTCAGCTCAACAATCAATCGCAAGACAATGTTTACTACATGCAAGCCCCAGCACAGAGTCAAACGCAAGGAGAATAGCCATGGGTATTTTTTCGCGAATGAGCGACATAATTAACTCGAACATCAACTCGCTACTGGATCAAGCAGAAGATCCAGACAAAATGATTCGTCTCATCATTCAGGAGATGGAAGACACACTGGTTGAGGTGCGCAGTTCCTCAGCGCGAGTCTTGGCTGATCGCAAGGCGGCGACTCGGCGTCTGGAGCAGCTTCAAAGTGAGGCTGAGAGCTGGGAGGCAAAAGCGAAGCTTGCCATTAGTAAGGGTCGGGAAGACCTCGCGAGAGCGGCGCTACAAGAAAAGAGAGAGATTGAAGACGAGGTAGCGACCGTTGAGTCTGAACTCACGGCCACGGATGAACACATCGGGCAGCTCAATGATGAGATCGGCAAGCTGCAGGGTAAGCTCAACGACGCCAAGGCGAAGAAGCAGGCGTTGCTAATGCGCACTAAGACTGTTGAGTCGCGGATTAAGGTGAAGCGTCAAGTGAATCGCGAAGCCTTAGATGATGCTTTCAATCGGTTTGAGCATTTTGAGCGCCGCATGGACAATCTTGAAAGCCAGCTCGAAGTGATGGATATGGGGAAAGAAACTGCTCCGACCCTGGCGGCGGAAATCAGCGCTCTTGAACAGGATGAAAAAATATCCGAGGAGATCGAACGGCTTAAGGCTGAACTCGGCGGCGGTAAGGATGCGAACGCTTCGGCGCAAGCAGATTCCACGCCTTCCTCCAAGGAGACTGCCTGAGCTGAACGCAGGCCCGGTTGTAAAGCCGGTGGCGGTGGCCGTCCTTTGCGACAAGCCATGCCCTGTACTAGCCACACTGAAGGACTAACTTATGGATTTTTTTGAATTTCTATTTGTCCCGACCATTCTGTTCATGGTCATCGTAGCGCCGGTGTGGGTGGCTTTGCATTACAAGAGTGTCAACCGCGCGTCGCGCAGTTTAAGTAGCGAAGATCGAGAATCGGTAGAGCAAATTCTAGTCTCTGTCGACAAGCTCACTGAACGAATCGAGACCCTTGAAAGTTTGCTAGATGCGTCGCATGGGGACTGGCGTGAAGCGGACGAGCGACAGGGTGAGCGTGTTCGTGAAACGGTACAAGGAGAGCGTTAATGACTGGACCTCATAGAAGACGATCAAGTCGAAGAGACCAAGACGTCTACAGCCAATACCGTCGGTTTAAGGACCGAAAGAGGCACGGTTGGGGCATGGGGCTCTATCGAAATCGCCGCGATGGAAAAATATGCGGAGTCGCCGCCGGCATAGCGGACTACTGGGATGTCGCTAATTGGGTCGTGCGCTTAATGTTCGTCGTGGCATTTCTATTTACCGGAACGCTGTCTCTGTGGGCGTATGTGGCTGGCTATTTTCTCTTGAGTCCGCGGCCAGAAGATCGACGCAAGCCAGCCCGTCGCAGACGATCGAGTAGACGGTCGCGACGCAGGGAATACGACGACGAACGCTACGCGGAAGTTGCTGAAGAGCCCGCCAACGAAGAGGCCTATGGTCCTGAAATGGAGTACGACGAGCGTCATGGAGACTATCGACCACGGCGAATATTCCGCTATTCGGAGAGCGCAAGCGTACGTTTGGCGAGAGCCAGGGAGCGACTGGATGCGGCGGTGCGTCGTGTCGAAAACATGGAGACCTATGTGACTTCCCGACGATTTAGACTAAATAGTGAACTCTCTAAGCTGTAGATGGCGTATTAACCCAATAAAAGGATACCTGGGGCGGGTTTGACCTGCCTCGGTCCAATGTAAAGCTTCCTCACGGGAATGAGAGTAGATGAGAATGGAGTGAACTTAGATTGAGTCCGATTCACCTTCGATCCATGTTCGACTCTTGTTCGACCTATGTTTGACCGTTTTAGACCCATATTGGGCGCATGTTCGACACACTTTCGATCCAACATAAAGGGCGAAAAAGAACGAAAAAGGCCGAACTGTTTGCTCAGCTAATGGTATGCAACGACGTGTATTAAGAATGAAGGTACCAAAGCAGGTAAAGTGCGGGTAGATGGTGCTAGCTACGTCTAGCTAGGGACGCCGGTTCAAAAGGGGGTTGATCCCATAGAAGGTGTAGGTATCCTTCCCCAACAAAAAAAACAAACGCGCCGCAAGAATTCACGCGCTGAGGAGACAGTTTGGCGAGCAGCCGAATGGCTTTTTTCGAGGGTATGCAGATGCCCGGCGATAGCCCGATCGATCCCCACTACCTTCCACCTCCCGCGCCCTGGCTTGCGCTGACGGAGCCGCAGCGAGTTGTTTTAGAGGTTTCGTCGCTGCTAGCGGTCCGTTCCCTGCTCAAAAGGCTTCCATCGGGTGACGGCCATCCCGTCATGGTCCTTCCGGGATTTCTCGGCTCCGATGGCTATAACGCGTCTTTAAGACGCTTCCTCCGAGGACTTGGATACGCCGTATACGGTTGGGGTCTTGGTACCAACTTAGGCCCTCGAGGCGGTGTTCTAGAGCAGCTATTAGAACGAATAGAGGGTATTTTGGATGAGCATCAGCAGCCAATTACTCTGATAGGACACAGCCTAGGCGGTATTTTCGCTCGCGAGATCGCGCGCGAGGTACCCAGCGCCGTACGCCAGGTTATCTCGCTTGGCAGTCCCTTTGGTCGCGGCCGCAATAGTGCATCCTATCCCGCACGCTTGTTCGAAGCGCTCAACCCAGAAGAAGAGCTCCCCATCTCTCCGGAAGAGCTGCACGTGGCACCGGAGGTTCCCAATACGGCCATCTACTCACGGGGCGATGGCATCGTGAATTGGCAAACTTCGCGCCAGCACCGGGATTTTGCAAACGCCCATTCACAGAGTATCCAGGTTCGTGGAAGTCACTGCGGAATGACACTCAATCCGGTGGTCTGGTATGTAATCGCAGATCGACTGCGATTGGATGCGCAGAACTGGGAGCCGTTCAGAGTGGGTGCGTTGGGCAAGTGTCTCGTCCCGAGGCACCACTGACACCGGTTATTCGCCTAGCTGTTTGCGGCCTGTGCAGGTTCCTGCGGGCGACCCGTCACGGCGCCACTGATCGGATCCAGCGCTTCTTGCCCATTCACATGACGAATAATTCGGTAGTAAAAGCCCGCTGAAGAGCCCATGAGCAGTGCATCGCGCACCATACTGTCGGTGTCTACGGCCTCGGCGGCTTCCAGCAATCGTCCAAAGGTGTTCTCAAAATTTTCGCTGTGTCGGCATCGAGTCTCTGTTCCGTAAAGCAAATCGTGTAACAGTGCTGGATCTTCCCGGCGCTCCGCTGCGGCGGAGATCATCCGACGAACAAACAGGGTTGGGTCTCCCGTACTCGCTGCAGAGCGAAGCTGAGCGAATTCTTCCGAGGACATCTCCCCAGTTCCCGTCGAGCCAAACACCGAGAGATAGTGGAAGGCCGCGATGCTACCGAGTTGATCGTTTACCAAGGTCAGTAATTTGAAGTAAGAGTCTCGGCGCGAATGCAATTCCAAACGTCGAGTGCTCTTTTCCTGCAGGCTTATTGCTTGCGTATTTGCGACGATTTCTTTCTGCTGCATAAAGTGCCCGATTACGAGCCACAAAAACGCTAGAGGCGCAAAGGCGCCTTCAAAAAAACTGCCGATATCGGCGGTCGGGAGCTGTAGAAAATTCGGCCAGCCAACGATATTTGTGAGATACACTAGCCCCGCTAAAATCCAGACGCTGGTTACGCCTAGTCCAAAAATAATTCGCCAGTCGAGGTGGGTACGCGGACGGTCGTATTCATCATTCATCAGCCAAGCATATCGGAAGCGGTCGTGAATGCCACGAAAATTCCTGCCCAGGAATGTCCGCAGATCGATTAAGCAGAGGGTAGGGTGGCACCGTTTCGGAACGACCTGTGCGGTCTCAGATTTCAATATTCTAGGATTAAAATTGGATTCCAAGCTAATCGAGTACGGCGGGCCCACGGAAGCCCAGGCCAACGCTAGTCCAAGTCTTCTATTTGTTCACGCTAACGGCTATCCCCCAGGAAGTTATCGCCAGTTTCTCGGTCCAATAAAGCGACACTTCCGCGTTTACGCGGCGCAGCACCGCCCGCTTTGGGCGGGCCGGAAGCCGCCCGTGAAGGTAGATTGGAGCTGCTTTGCTGACGATCTCCAAGGGGCTGTGGATCAAATTTCAGGTCAGTCCGTTCACCTCATAGGACACAGTATGGGCGCGGTCGCTGCCTTGCAGGTGGCTGCGTCGCGACCAGAACGGATTGCCAGTCTTACCTTACTCGATCCAGTTTTTAACAGCGATTGGCAGCTGTTGAAGTTTCGTCTGGCCCCACGTCGTAAACTACTTGAGATACCCCTAGTCCGCGGAGCCTTGCGTCGTCCAGAGTACTTTCTTGATCAGCAAGAGGCATTTCATTTCTACCGGGGCAAGAGGGCCTTTGCAAATTTCGATGATACGGCTCTTTGGGACTACGTTGATGCGAGCAACGAACCCTGTGCCGATGGACGGGTGCGTCTGCGTTTTTCCGGAGCCTGGGAGGCGGCGATTTATATGAGCAGCCCCCGTGTCGTATCCTCGATCAAGAGCCTGCGCGTGCCCACCCTGGGATTGCGTGGTGTGGACTCCTATATATTGACAGAAGAGTTCTGTCGAAATTGGCGGCGCTGGCAACCAGCTGCGAAAATTGAAAGCATCGACGGAGGCCATTTGTTTCCCATGGAGCGCCCAGAAGAAACGGCAAATGTTGTGCTGCCTTTTCTTACTGCGCTTTAGAGCGCAAGGTGGTTTTGACGCCTTGGTCTGTGCCTATAATCGGATATCGTGAACTCGAATAACTATGCGAATAACTATGCGAACTACTATGCGAATGACTGCGCGAACAATTACGCAGCTGGAGAAGTAAGTTATGGGAAAGCTCTTAGTCATTGCCGACGAAGGCGATAGCTGCATCGCCACCTCTCGCGGCCTTCAACTCGCGGCTAAGCTGGGTCATGACGTTGAAGTCGTGGCTTTCGAATATGAACCGCTCGATCGTATCGCTCGCAAAAAGAGTGAACAGGCGTCGCTCAAGCGAGCACTATTAGACCGGCGCGAAGAGCAAGTGCAAGCACGGATTAATAAGTTCAAAACGCCGGAGCAAAAAGTATCCCTTCGCGTCGTTTGGATGGAACACATCCACAGTTGGGTGAATCGACGAGCAAGTAAGGTGAAATTCGAATGCGTGGTCAAGACCGGTAAGCAAAGCGGTGGCCTAACGTACACGTCAACCGACTGGCATCTTCTCCGAGAAACCGCTGCGCCCGTGCTGATCACGTCGGAGAATCGCTGGCACAAGACGAAACCGGTCCTGGCAGCCCTTGACCTGGGTACGCGAAATCGAGACAAGCAGGCGTTGAACGGAAAAATTCTTGCCTACGCTAAAGGGTTGGCCAACACGCTAGGCGTCGAACTCAAAATTATTTCGGCGATCGAAGTGCCTACCTTGCTAGCCGATCTGGATCTCGTCGATCCAATCGCCTACACCAAAGAACACCGGGAAGAACTGATGCCCCACCTCAAGTCCCTGGCCAGTACGCACGATGTCTCCGAGAAAGATTTCAAAACAAAGAGAGGTCCGGTCGACAAGGTGATCGTGTCCTATGCGGCTAGAGTGCGAGCGCAAATTGTCGTCTTAGGGACGGTTGCGCGGCAAGGACTCAGTGCCGCGATCATAGGTAACACGGCAGAAGAGGTGCTTCAGCATCTGCGTACGGACGTACTCGCCTTAAAAGCTGACGAGTAGCTGGAGTTGTATTTTTGAACAGCCCGATAAAAACGCGTTTAGCAGACCTCGATGAAAGCCTGTTTATACCAAGGGAGCTAAGTTGGCTTTCTTTCAATGCTCGCGTTTTACAGGAGGCGGCGGACGAAACCGTACCCGAAGTACAGCGTCTTCGCTATCTGGGAATATTCTCGAGCAATCTTGACGAGTTTTTCCGAGTGAGAGTTGCCGAAGTGCGGCGTCTTATCTCCGTATCCGGAGGGAATACTCGGCAGAGGGCTAAGGAGCTTCTTTCAGCAATTCAAGCGGAAGTGGTTGCTTCCCAGACAGACTTTGAGCGTGTTTATAACGCGGTTCTCAAGGCCATGCGTAAGCGCCGCATTTACATGATCAATGAGCGTCAGCTGCAACCGAATCAGGCGGCCTTCGTTCAACAGTTCTTCACCTCAACGGTGCTACCGGAACTGGATCCCATTCTTTTTTCTGAGGGTTCACCGATTCCGATTTTGGACGATGAGTCTCTCTATCTCGCTGTGGATATACGCTCGGACAAAAAGCAACGAGTCGCTTTGTTGAAAGTGCCGACAGATCGGCTCGATCGATTCATCGAAGTACCGCGTCAAAAGGGAAAGGCAGGGCGGGTATTCGTGGCGCTTGAAAACATCATCCGCGCTTGCCTTTCGCAGGTTTTTCGAGGTGTTCTGCCGATCGAGTCTGCCTCCGCATACTGCTTTAAGTTTTCACGAGATGCGGAGTTGGAACTCGATTTTGGCATCATGGAAAGCCTAATCGAAAAAATGGCGAGCAGTCTCAAGCAGCGCCAGAAGGCGGATGCGGTGCGCTTTGTGTACGACGCCACGATGCCAAAGGAATTGCTAGAGTTTCTGAGCAATAGATTCTCACTAGGTAAGTACGATAGCTTGATACCCGGTGGGCGCTACCATAATTCGAAGGACTTCATCGGGTTCCCCGTACTTGGTCCGCGCTATCTAGAGTTTAAGCCACTTCCTGAAGTCCCAATCGAGCATCTTGACCGTGCGGGAAACATACTCGAGGCCATCCGCGAAAAAGACGTTCTGCTTTACTACCCGTACCACAGTTTCGATTACGTCTTGGATTTGCTCAAGACCGCCGCCATGGACCCACAGGTGGAGAGAATCAACATCTGTCTCTATCGTGTTTCCAAGCAATCGCGGATCGTCGACGCACTGATCAACGCCGTAGCCAACGGAAAGAGGGTTCTTGCGGTGGTAGAACTCGCCGCTCGTTTTGACGAACAAGCCAACATTCATTGGGCGCAGCGGTTGACCGAAGCGGGAATTGAAGTCAAGTTTGGCATACCGGGCTTAAAGGTGCACAGCAAGCTGCTTCTCATCCAACGGCGTGAAGACGGGCAAAAGCGATTCTACACGCATATTGGTACCGGTAACTTTAACGAGAAAACCGCGAGAATTTATACGGACTTTTCTCTGCTCACCTACCGGCAGGATCTCGGCCGTGAAGTGCGAAGTGTGTTCGAGTTTCTTCAATACACCTATCGGCGTTACGATTACCGGGCACTTCTTGTGTCTCCACATACCTCCCGATCCGGATTGCTAAGTAAAATCCAGCGAGAAATCGACAACGCGCGTAATGGTCTGCGGGCGGCAATTACCTTTAAGTGCAATAATCTTGTCGATCGCGAAATAGTGATGAAACTCTATGAGGCGAGTGACGCGGGCGTGGAGATACGCTTGCTCATCCGTGGTATGTGTTCCTTACAGCCCGGTGTCAAAGGCATTTCTGAAAATATACAGGCAATCAGTATTGTGGATCGCTATCTAGAACACCCTCGTGTTTATGTGTTCTACAACGCCGGTGCGCCAGAGTACTACATCGGTTCTGCAGATCTGATGACCCGAAATCTTGATTATCGAGTCGAGGTTTTGTGTCCCGTGGAGGACCCAGATGCGCAACGCACCTTGCAAGATGTGTTGGACATTCAGTGGCATGACAATGTTAAAGCACGCGTACTAGATCGAGCGCAGGGCAACAAGCTCGTAGGCCGAAAGAGCAAAGTACCCGCAATACGCTCTCAGGAAGCGATCAACGCCTACCTTGCTGAGGGAAAGAAACCACGGATTCCGCGATCCAATATGACTCTTCCGCCCAAACAGCGAAAGAAGAAATCGAAGGCAGCCTAGGGGGGCGTTTGTGGCAGGAGTGAGTTTGCTTGCGCTGCTGGATGATATTGCAGCGCTGATGGATGACGTATCGGTTTTGACCAAGGTTGCCGCTCGTAAGGCGGCGGGTGTGCTTGGCGATGATCTTGCGGTCAACGCAGAGAAAGTCACAGGGGTGCCGGCGGATCGCGAGCTGCCCGTCGTTTATGCGGTATTTAAGGGATCTCTTCTCAATAAATGCATGCTGGTGCCAGGGGCCCTCCTAATCAGTGCGGTCGCTCCTTGGCTGATAACGCCGCTACTGATCGCTGGAGGTGTTTTTCTCTGCTATGAGGGTTTTGAGAAGGTTTGGCACAGTTTACGGCACAGTCGTGAAGAGAAAATCGAGGCTGTGCAACCGCTCAAGGCTCAGCTTGAGGACCCTGCGATTGATCCAGTGCAGCTTGAACAACAAAAAATCAAAGGCGCCATTCGCACGGATTTCATTCTTTCCGCCGAGATCATTGTCATTACCCTCGGCGTTGCCGGTGACGCGACCCTTGCCGTTCGAGCCGCAGTTCTCACGGTAATTGCCTTAGCGATGACCGTGGGTGTGTATGGCCTCGTCGCCGGGATTGTGAAGATTGATGACCTCGGTTTAAACCTGGTCAAGCAAGAACTCGACGATCCCAATGACCGGTTCCAAGGTGCCCTTGGCCGATTTTTATTGGCAGTCGCGCCGCGCTTTATGCGCTTGCTTACCTTTGTGGGTACGCTCGCGATGTTCCTCGTAGGCGGGGGAATTGTTGTGCACGGTGTCCATCTTGTCTATGAGTGGTCCGAGATGCTTCTGCATGCACTTCGAGTCCCGAATGGTTGGGTCTATTCGCTCGCACAGCAGGTATACGCAGGGCTGCTAGGGGTGCTCATTGGAGCTATAGCGGTTGTGCTCTTTAATCCCCTTCGCAGCCTGTTCAACAAAAGCGGAGCTCACTAAATTGTCAGCTCAGCTTTTTAGAGTCATCGATTAGCGTAGCTTGCTAGCCCGTTTAGCGTAGCAGCGACCCTAATATTCCGCGGAACAGCTTCTTTCCCAAAGAGCGACCTGCGGCAGAGCCAAGACTCCGAGCCATACTTTTTACGAAAGCTTCACTACTGCTTTGTCGAGAGCGTCCTGCACGGCGATTTGCGGTATTCTCCTTGCGTTTCATGGCCGTCTCGTCTCGCTCCTGCTGTTGCACCTGAGCTCGGGCAAGCAGCTTCTCATGTGCGCTCTCTCGATCAATCGCTTGCCCGTAAATTCGCTCGTTAGGGTCGTGTTTTCGAACTTCTGCTCTCTCCGCCACGGTCGCCTTCCCCATACGAGAACAGGGAGGTCTCAGTAAGGTGCGCTGCACTACGGAGGGCACACCTTTGCCGCCGAGAGTGGACACTAGCGCTTCGCCAACACCGAGTTCCGTAATCACCGTCTCCGTATCGAGCTTGGGATTGGTACGGAAGCTTTGGGCCGCTACGCGAACTGCTTTTTGCTCTTTCGGCGTGTAAGCGCGCAGCGCATGCTGGATGCGGTTGCCTAGCTGGGCGAGCACCGAGTCAGGGATATCACCGGGTGACTGAGTAACAAAATAAACCCCAACACCTTTGGATCGGATCAGACGCACGACCTGCTCGATCGTTTGGAGCAGTACTTTTGGGGCGTCTGTGAACAGTAGGTGTGCCTCGTCGAAGAAAAAGACCAA
>JBCCQO010000065.1:0-11798 GCA_039024595.1 Pseudomonadota bacterium
AGGTCCATCGCACCACCGACTCCGAGAAGCGGTTTACCGGGTACGGCCCAGTTTGCGAGATTCGCGCTCGCATCGACTTGGAGGCCTCCAATAATAGCCACGTCTATATGGCCGCCACGGATCATGCCGAAAGAGTCGGCGCTATCAAAATAACTCGCACCCGGTAGGGCCGTTACCGGGATCTTGCCTGCATTCACCGGGTAATCCATTGCCCCTCCAGAACTCGGCTCTGGACCGACGCCGAGCATGCCGTTCTCGCTGTGAAGAATAATTCCGTCGTCCTCACTGATAA
Source organism: Pseudomonadota bacterium (assembly GCA_039024595.1). Classification (GTDB taxonomy): domain Bacteria; phylum Pseudomonadota; class Gammaproteobacteria; order Pseudomonadales; family Halieaceae; genus Congregibacter. The sequence goes on from JBCCQO010000065.1 coordinate 293, forward strand.
GGTCGGCCACCAGCGTCGGGATTCCGATGCCAAGATTGACGATGTCACCGCGCTTGAGCTCCGCCAAAGCGGCGCGAGCCATATTCATTCGTGCTTCGCTGACCTTTTTATCGCTTTGCGATACGGAGGCCGAGGTGCCGAGTTGCTCCGGTGTGATTTCGGCCTGAACCAGATAGTCTACGTAGCAGCACGGTGTGTGTATAAACTCCGGTGCAAGCTCGCCGACGGGTACGATTTCCTCAACCTCGGCGACCACTAGCTTCGCCGCCGTCGCGGCGGCCTGATTAAAATTGTTCTCGGTCATGGCGTATTGAAGATTGCCTGCAGCATCGGCCTTTCTTGCCCGAACAAAGGCAACATCCCCGTGCAGAGGTTCAATGAAAATCATGTCTTTGCCGTCGATGGACCGCGTTTCCTTACCTTCCGCAAGGGGCGTATTCGCACCGGTGGGAGTAAAAAATCCACCAATGCCAGCGCCCGCTGCGCGAAGCGCTTCACCAAGCGTTCCCTGCGGGAGTAATTCAACGTCCAGGTTTCCCGCCTGAAACGCCTCCACCGCTTCTCGATTACTGGTAAAAAAGGAACCAATGGCTTTTCGAAGTTGACCGTTACGCAGCAAACGACCACCCGCCAACCCAGGCTCGCCCACGTTATTACCCACGAAGCAAAGCTCTCGCGTGTCGGTTTCAGCCAGCGCATGCAGCAAATTAACCGGGTTGCCAGTCATACCAAAACCACCGGCAATCAAGGTAGCACCAGAAGGAACCAGAGCCGCCGCTTCTGCTAAGGAAATCACTTTTGCGGTCTTTAAACTCACCTTACCTCCCAAGGGTGCCGTCGAAGCAATAGGCTCATGCAGCCAACTCGTACTTCACCGTGAACTTATCCAACACCGCTCGAACGCGCTCTCGATCGGCTTCGCTGTCGCCAAGGTTTCCAACGGTGGCTAACATGCCCAACCTCTTGTCATTCACTACCGACAAAGAGAGATTGACGTCGAGAGGCTGGAGCGCCTCGCCAAGCACGCGCTCAATAGCCATCGCCACGAGTGAGGGTTTAAAAATTTTTCCCACCGCAGTCAGCGGCATTTCATCCAAAATCGCGACGTGCACGGGCGCAGCTGCTCGCTCACTGACTCGCTCTTTGGCAAAAGCCTGAAGCTCTTCAGCCAGCGCCTCTAAGCTGGCATCGTCCGCCGCCAACTTAAAATCTTCATCGAGAGAGACAAAAGCACAAGGCAATTCCCCCGCGTAGCTGTCCGGCTGACCAACCGCCGCCGCAAGCTCGACCGCAGGGTGCTCTGTTAACACATCCTCGATGCCTTTCGGATCGATGTTGTTACCACCACGAATGATCAAATCCTTGGCGCGACCGGTCATCCAAAAGTAGCCATCGGAATCCTGGCGAGCCAGATCGCCCGTTAGAAACCAACCATCGACGAAGAGCCCGTCATTCGCGGACTCTTGCTTGTAACCCATAAACACATTCGGCCCCTTGATGGCGATGACGCCCACTTCGTCGTAGTCGCAGTCGCGCTCGTAGTGACCATTTGCATCTAAAATTACGCACTTCATTTGCTGGTAGGGCGAACGAATACCAACAGAACCCAAGCGCTTCTCCCCGTCCATCGGGTTCGCGGAACTGGACAAGGTTCCCTCGGTGAGCCCATAGCCTTCTAGAATGTTCGCGCCGGTCGTTTCTTGAAAACGGCGAAAGACTTCCGGGGAGATTGGCGCCGCGCCGCAGATCACGTACTTGAGAGAAGAAATATCGATACCATCGAGCGACTTGCTCAACAACGCAGAAACGACGGTCGGCACCGTATTAAACATGGTGCCTTGATAGCGCTCGACAAGCTTCCAAAAGTTGTCCAGCAGTCCTTTGGTTCGAAAGCCTTTCGCGGTGAGATAAACCGGATGGCCACCGACCGCGAAAAAGTTGAGGCCCGTGTTATAGACCGCGTTCACATGAAACAATGGTAATGCGCAGATGCCGACGCTTTCTTCGTTTAAACGGCTGAAGTCCGCTTTGAAGGACGCAACGTGGACCTGATTGCGATGACTGATTCGAGCTAGCTTTGGCGTTCCGGTGGTTCCCCCGGTGTGGAAATAGATCCCGACTTCTTCGATGTCAATCTCTCGGTCAAAAACCAGCCGATCGGTAGGTTGCGCTGTAAGCGCCTCGGTAAAGGGTTTGATCGGTATCCCGCCAGGAGTCGAGCTCGGAAGGGTCTCGCCTTCGCTTGTGACCGCAAACAGCACCTTTAGATCGGGCACTTCGTCTACGATCTGCAGGGTCTTTTCCCAGATATCGAATTCCGAGTTGGGACCAAGGCAAACGAGCGCCTGCGCCTCCGATTCGCGAAGAATGTCACGGAAGGCGATCGGCTCAAGCATGTAGTTGATTGGACCCGCGATCCCGAGCGCTTGCGCGCCCCAGATCGTGTAGTGATTTTCCGGCAGATTCGGCAGCAGAATTGAGGTCACCGCGCCGATATCGACACCACTGGCCGAGAGCATATTCGCCGTCTGAGTAACCCGTTCAAAGAGCTCTTGGTAGCTAACCGTATAGGGCTCCTCATCGACGGCGCTCGTGTTTTGAAACTTAAAGGCGGGGCGCTCCGCGAAGCTTGCTGCGCTTCTCGCCAACAGGTCGTAGGTATTGCGACCACGCCAACGATCCTGGTGGGGAACGGTTTCAAACTGCTCTACATCGGCTAGGCAGGTGATTTTCATGCGACGTCAGCCTCCGCTTGCGTACTCGCCAGATTCAGGGAACACCACGCTTCCGATCGTCCCGCAAGATAGCCACTCCATAAGTTCAATAAGCCCTTAATGGAATCGGCACCGAGAACGATGCGGTCCGGCTTCACGAGGAGCGCTTCATTTCGTCCAAGCATATCGGCGAGATAGCCGTCAGCATCTTGCGCCACCAGCAGGGAACCTGCGTTCTCACTGAGGCTCACCACGGCAACCCTCATCTCGGCAAACGCTTTTAGGTATCCAAGGTTTTCTTCCGATAGATTCTCGCCGTCCCGCAGGTACAGGACCGGCACATAGCCGACCACATCATCGAGGCGTTCCGCATCCCCGTCGGCATCACGAACCCAAGGTTCGGGAGCGACAAGACCGCCCATCGCTTCGCTGAGAACACCAAATTCAATAATCGGCGGTTTTGGGAACAAAGACTCACCGGCCTGGTCGTGCCCAGCCTTCATTTCCTGATCGCGAATAGCAGCCGCTTCTTCGTCTGTGGCACACACAAGTCGGCCAAGACCGATCGCGTCATGGGTAATCTGGGTGACGTGCGGTCTTCGTTCCAACTCGAGCGTGTCGAGCAGCCGCTCATCCGCGGCACCGTGAACGACCTCATTGAGTTTCCAGGCAAGGTTGAAAGCGTCGCGAAAACCCGTGCAGAGTCCTTGCCCCAAGAATGGGGGCATCTGGTGTGCCGCATCGCCAATCATCAGAACGCGCCGATCACGCCATTTTTTAGCGACCAGTCCGTGGAATTGATAGACCGCCTGCCGCTCTAGGGTGACTAACGCAGGATCTACCCAGTTGGAGATCCATGACAAGATAGATTCTGGCTTGGTGATCTCCTCGCGGTCATCCCCCGGAAGAATCATGAATTCCCATCTATGACGGCCGGGACCGGACTGCACGCTGGTAGTCGGTCTAGTGGGATCGCACAGCTGGACGCCCACCTTCGAGAGTTCGTTAATACCGTCTGCCAGACGTACGTCTACTACCAACCAGGGCTCGTCAAAACCAAGGTCGTCCATAGAGGTGTTCAGCGAATGATTGATGTTTCGACGCACCATACTTCGGCCGCCATCGCAGCCTACTAAATAGGAGCAGTTCAACGACCTGCGCTCTCCGCTTTCCGACTCAAGCTCTATCGTCACGCTGTCTTGCTCTTGGGCTAGGGCGGTCACAGTCACGCCGAGCGAAACGGAGGCCGATGGGCAATCAGCTAGCTGAGTGCGCAACGCTGTCTCTAGCGAAGGTTGGTGAAACACTCTGGCCCAAGGGAAGCCCGTCGGTGGCAGGACCGGCGGTGGATAACGCGCAACAATGATCTCCCGCTCGGCGTTGACGAACTCGTAACCAATCGAGTCCTGACTCGCGGCCCGAAAGGCCTCGCTGACGCCCAGAAAGTTGATCTGTCGCTGGACCTCGTGGTCCATCGCCACCGCCCTAGGTAGGCGATAGACCTCGCGATCCCGTTCGAATACCGCTACACCCAATCCCGCACGCGCACAGAGGATGGCAAGCACCGCACCGACCGGTCCTAGGCCTACAATGCCGACATCGACCTGATTCGGGATTTCACTCAAAGTTACGCTATTCACAGGGCAGCTACGCTTCGTAAGTCGGTTTTTTCTTCGAACTGGTGCTTGTGCATTGATGAACGCATCTCAAGCAGCGGTGGCGGCTCAGCGATCTCGCGACTAAATTCTGGGCGTGCGTCCAAGTGCTCAAACCAGTGCGCTAAGCGGGGATGGAGTTCAGCCAGCGGATAGCCAGAGACTTTCAAACGATAGACATAGATGTACCAGGCGATGTCGAGCACACTCAGTGATTCGCCGAGTAGAAAGTCGCCCTGCGCCAACATTGATTCCAAAGACTCGAATGCCTCTCTGTATTCGCCGGCTGCCTCACTGATTTGCCCGTCGCTAATGCCGTCGTTTTCAGCCATCGCTTTGTGAAACGCCAGTTGAATTTCACGCTCTGGGTCCGGCTCACCCTGAACGGTACCCGAGCCATTGGCCGCATAGGTCTCTAGCCATTCCGGTGAGCGCGGTTTCACACCGGGGAAGAAGTAGCGCATACAGATGGACCGCAGCGCGAGATGCAAATCATCTTCCTGTTTAAGGAGATGATGCACGGCCTCCTCTTGCTCGGATGGGATCAGACTCGGGTCAGGAAACGCTTTTTCTAGGTGTTCGAGGATATCGTTGCTCTCAATGATGACCTGGCCATCGTGGACGAGCACCGGTACCAGGCCCCGCGGGTTAATCCCCATGAACCACTCACCGATATTCTCCCGAGCGGGAATGTCAACGGGGTGAGATTCCCAGGGGATTCCTTTTAGGTTCAAAAAGATTCGCACCTTTTGGGAGCAAGAGGAGCCGGCAAAATGGAGCAGGTGCACTCCCTCCCATTCAAGCACCTCCCGCGTCTTCACATCTTCATTCGCTAACATGACCATCTTCCGACTCCTAGCTGGCCTTAACTCGGTTCGCTGCTTTCGGCGCGCTGGCGTTCAGCGCGCAGCTGCCCGAGTTTGTTAATCACCCAAAATTTGGCCTCGCACAGCCAGTCGCAGTCTCGCGGGTAGAGATCCATCAGGGTCGCATTGAGCGAGGGCGGATTAGGGTGGACAACACCGTTTGCCGCCTTGTACTCAGCATAGCGCTGCTGGAGTTTGGACAGGATCTCCGGTTCTTGCTCAGCTCTGTTCTGCATCTCACCGGGATCGGAGCGCAAGTTGTATAGCTCCCAGCGACCGTTACTGATTGGGGGCACGATTAGCGATGCCTTCCAGTCTCCATCGCGAAATGCACGGTTGCCAAAAAGCTCAACACCGAATTGTTCTCGGGGAGTCTCCTCCGCGCCAGACCAAGCGGTACGCAGCGATAAGCCGGTTGGAATCTCTTTCCCGGCAAAGAGTTCGCTCTCCCTGGGATCGACTGCAAACAACTCGTATAGAGATGCGGGTATATCAGTAACGTGTGCCATTCCTTGCAAACGCGTGCCGGGAGTGACTGACGGTCCGGCGACGATCAGCGGAGAACGGATGCCGCCCTCGGCGACAGAATTTTTATATAGCTTCCATGGGGTTACAGAAACGCTCGCCCACTCCGTGCCCTGCACAGTGAAGTTTCCTGGTCGTCCGCGCTGGGCTAGACTGTTGTCCCAATTCTCAGCGAACCACTCGCGCGTCACACCACCGTAAACAAAAGGCGCTGCCGAGCTCGCACCATTATCGGAGAAGAACACGACGAGCGTGTTTGCCAGCTCCCCCTGTTCTTCCAATGCCTGGAAAACTCGTCCGATTTGCTGATCCATCAGCTCTACCATCGCCGCATAGATTTCCATCGGACGCACATCTTCCTGCCGACGTTCCATTGAGCGCTCAGACCAGGCTGGGAGGTGATTGGGAAACCAGGATGGAAAGCGAGGATAGGACCAGGTCTCAATCCCTTTGGGAATCAGACCCAACTCTACCTGGCGTTCTAGCCGCGCTTGCCGGGTTGCAACCGGACCTTTGGCGTAGACACCTCGATACTTTTCCAACCAGGCGTCTGGTACTTGGAGCGGATCATGCGGCGCCGTATAGCTTAAATAGGCGAAAAACGGCTGCGCATCGCGAGGTGCTTCGAGATAGCTGAGCATCTTGTCGGTGAACGCGATAGAAGAATAAAACTCCTCCGGCAAGCGTTGGACGGCCTTTCCGTCCTCCACGTAGCGGGCGATCTCCTCTGGGCTGATAGACCGCATGTCCGCAAAATGGCTCGCTCCGCCCGTAAGTAGGGAGAAGCTTCGGTCGAAGCCGCGCGCATCCGGGTACTGAGCAGGATCTTCAGCGTCGAGGTGCCACTTTCCCGAGAGGAAGGTACGGTAGCCAGAGGCCTTAGCAACCTCCGCTAAGGTCACCACATCCTCGTGAAGTTTGGCCTCAAAGTTTCGTCCAGTCTGGTTTGGCGCTCGAATACCACCCATCACGCCGACACCCGCGAGGTGGTTATCCACCCCAGTCATCAGCATAGAACGTGTCGGCGCGCAGGTCGGCGCTACGTAGAACTGTGTCATCATGACGCCACGCTCAGCCAGCGAATTCAGGATCGGCGTTCGAATCTCACCACCAAAGGCACCGATGTCGGACCAACCCAAGTCATCCGCCACAATAATGAGTACGTTCGGTTGCTCTTGGGTGTTATTGGGCTGCGGCGCAGCGGTTTCTTCGCCTATTGACGCTTGATTCGACGGTTCCTGAGTCATCCCTCGCGCGTCTGCGGTGGGCACGATCACCACACAGACCAAAATCAACAACGCCGCGACAACCGACGTTAGGAGCGACAAGTCAACCGGGGCTGCCACGCAAGAGTACGGTACTGGTTTGCCAGCTAACGCTATTGATGTCGGTGTATGAGACCTTTTAATCGTGCTGCTCATTGTGCTGCCAGTTTCGTTATTTATTTATTGTGTAAAGCTCTCGCTACATTTTCTTGTAGCACTTTCTTTACATTGGCACTGGTGCTTCGAGCGCGAGACAGTTATCGTCTGAGAAAAATTGGCAAGACAAGCTAAAATAGACGTATAACTTACGCGCAAACAAAATATAGGCTTGCATATTTTGTGTGTCAACATATTTAATAGGCGCAGGGGGCAGTTATACAGGGAAGACTCCACCGCAATCAGAGGACTAGACCATGGCATCCACCGTCGTTGAAAAGCGGACAAAACGCAGACCCCAAGAACGTGCGGAAATAACGCGGAAGCGTTTGCTTGACGTAGCCGTCCGCCTCTTTTCCGAGAAGGCCTACGATGCGGTGACCCTGCGAGAAATCGAAATTACTGCTGGGGTCCAGCGAAATTTGGCGAGCTATCATTTCGGTGATAAAAAAGCCCTCTGGCGAGCAGCCGCATCGAATTTGTTTGATGAGCTTCAGTTGTTTTCCGAACCGCGCCTCGAACTGCTGAAAGACCTTGCTCCCCGTGACCGAATAGCGCTGATGCTGCGCACCCTCGTACGCTTTTCATCGAAACGACCAGAACTGCATAGATTGATGCTTCAGGAAGGAAAGGCAGACAGCTGGCGTCTACGCTGGCTTACGCAAAACTACGTAAAGCCGGCAAAAGCTGCGTTAAAGGCGATGGTCCAGGACGATTTGGACCTTAGCGATCGGGAATTTGTGTTCTGGTACTACCTGTATATCGGCGCAGGCACAACGATGTACACAATGGCTCCAGAGGTCAAAGACGTACACGGCATCGATGTGACCGAACCGGGAGTGATTGAAGAACACGCCAATATGCTGGTGGAGTTTTTGCTGCCAGTAGCGCGCTCAATCAAGGAAAAAAACGCAGCCTAGTTTCAGTTTCCAAAGATCACGTCTTCGATAGCGTTGGGTTGAAGCGAACAGCCCCGAAGCCGATGCACAACTGCTAACAATAAAGATAAGAGGAACATCATTATCGTGGACAGACTGACCTGTGACATTGCCGATGGCATCTGCAAGATCACTCTTGATGATGGCAAGGTGAACTGTCTCTCACCGGGGATGATCGGAGATATCAACAGTGCCCTAGATGCGGCTGAGGAAGCGGGAGCCGCGGTCTTACTCACCGGTCGGGAGGGCAAGTTTTCCGCCGGCTATGACCTTCGCGAATTTGAAAAGAGTCGGGAAGCCGGTATCGCAATGGCGAGAGCCGGCGGAGCGCTGGCACTTCGCGTCTTTGCTTTTCCTAGACCCGTAGTGGTTGCCAGCACCGGTCACGCGATCGCAGCAGGGTGCTTTCTCATGAGCGCGGCGCACTTTCGTCTCGCAACACAAGGGCCTTTCAAGATCGGAGCAAACGAAGTGGCCATTGGCATGGCTGTTCCGCGCTGGAGCACAGAATTACTTCGCCATCGCCTTTCGCCGAGATTTCTAACGGACGCACTCCTAAGCTCCCGCCTGTATTCACCGGATGACGCACTCGTGGCGGGCTATGTGGATCAAGTCTGCGAAGCGGAGGCGCTTCTCGACGCCGCGATGAGTAAGGTCCGACAACTGGCAGACTTACCGGCCGATGGCTTTAAGGAAACGGCGAACCGCTTACGCAGTTCAGTTCACGAGCATGCCTCTGCTGGCTTACTGGCGGATTACGGTACCTAGATACAAAAAACCTTAAACAATGATTCCGCTGGATTTTACCCACGACCCGGACACACGCAGTTGGGTTGAGAGCGCCAACGATCCTAGTGCGGACTTTCCAATCCAAAATCTGCCCTTCGCCGTGTTCCGTCCCCAGGGGGCTGACGCCGCTTTTCGCTGCGGCGTCGCGATCGGTGATCAGATCATCGATCTCCCTAGGCTGGCCGAGATCGAAGGTCTTTCCGCTTCCCTTCACACTCTCGCCAAACTCGCCGCCAAAGATTCGCTTGCACCAATAATGCGGTTGGGGGCCGATGGCTGGCGAACACTGAGACACGATTTATTCCGACTGTTAACCGTAGACAGCCTCTTCAAAGCGTCTCTCCAGGGCTGCCTGTTTGACCAGGCTTCTGTCGAGTATGCCCTACCCTGTACGGTCGGCGACTTCACGGACTTTTATACGTCCGTTCACCATGCGAGAAAAACGGCCCAGGCGTTAAAACCGGGCAGCGAACCACCAGCGAACTTCTTTTCCATGCCGATGGCCTATCACGGGCGTTCCTCCACGGTTCAACCGGGCGGGGGTGAAGTCAGTCGTCCCCAAGGTCAGCGCTGGGATAAGACAGAAGACCGAGCAATTTACGGACCTAGCACACGCCTGGACTATGAAGTAGAACTGGGCGTGCTATTGGGAGTAGGACACAAAGGCGCGACGGCTCTTACGGTCGATGAAGCGGAGGAGCATATTTTTGGCGTGTGCTTGCTGAATGACTGGTCAGCGCGAGATTTTCAGGCATGGGAGGGACGGCCGCTTGGACCCTTTCTCGCGAAAAACTTTGCAACGACCTTGTCTCCCTGGATCGTTACCCTAGATGCCCTTCGACCCTATCGTTGCGCAATGCTTCGAGAGCCGGCACCCCATCCGGTGCCGGAGTATCTCGACAGCGAGCGCAATAGCCAGCACGGCGCCTATCCGATTCAGATCACGCTGGCCCTGGAGTCCGCGAATATGCGTGGGCAAGGGATTGCGCCTCAGACCCTTGCTAGCGTGAACTTCTCGGAGGGTCAGTGGACGCTCGCACAAATGGTGACCCATCACACGGCGAACGGCTGCTCGCTCAGAGCCGGAGACTTGCTGGGGACCGGAACAATCTCCGGCGCGGGTCAGCATGAATCCGGTTGCCTTTTGGAGCTCACGAAGAATGGAAAAGCACCCGTCGCGCTGAACTCAGGCGAGGAAAGGGCTTACCTGGAGGACGGAGATCGAGTCATTATGCAGGCGCAATGCACAGCGCCTAGTAGACGTCGCATTGGTTTTGGCATCCTTTCCGATACGGTTGCGGCTCCGATACCGTTACCGGCGCTTGGCAAATAAGCGCATGAGTGGGCGAGACAGCGCCCAGCCTCAGCATTCCCGCTGTTTTTTCTCAGCCTTCTCTCAGCTTTATCTCAGTCGTATCTCTGTCTTCTATCGGTTTTCTATAGGTCTACTCTGAGACAAATGTGGGATTTCGCTAAGTAAGCTCTCAGTCGAGAGCATCACTGACATCACCAAACTAACCACTGTTTAAGGGGGTGGCAGCTTGATTCCCCGTGCCTCCCGAGCCGCTGCCTCACGTGCCATCGCCCTTAAATAGGAAGGCCACTGCTCTACGCGAGCCGCGTGCTCGATAACGCTTGCATAATCACTCAAGGGAAAACCGGCGGTCTCAGCGAGCCCGTAACACCAGCGCAGATAGACATCGACGATTGACCAATCATCGCCATACCACCATGGACCTTTCTCCAACTTCGCACTGAGCATCTCCATGACCCCGTGCATATACGTTGTACCAGTGGCCTTTATGCTCTCCGGATCGCTTTCGCTAAAGCGGATCGGCATGCGGATCATTCTGGTGTAGATGTGTACGGAGCCGCTGCAGAAAAATAAATCAGATAAGACTTCCGCTCGTCCGAAGGGCACGCTCCCCGCCGGTAGCAACTTAGCCTCCGGGACGAGAAAATCGATATAGCTCAAAATCGCAGCGTTTTCTGTGAGGATGCTTTCGCCCATCTTCAAAGAGGGCACCTTGCCTGCCGGATTAATCTTCAGATATTCGGGGGTTCGCTGCTCCCCCTCCATGATATTGATCACCGTGTCCGCATAGGTAAGGCCCGCTTCCTCCAGTGCCGTCATCGTTACCCGCGAGCAAGCTCCGGGCATATGGAAAAGAGTCATTTCTGCCATCAGTGTTCTCCCTCCGCGAGGTAGCGATTGGCTAAGCGTGAGTTACCGCGTTCGCGGACACAGCGTGAGACCTTCCCCAAAGCGCGGTCTCCGCTGCCCAAGGAATCTAACCGATAAATGAAGCGCCGTGGTCCTCAACGACCGTGTTCTCAATCGCGCCAACGCCGTCGATTTCGACTTTCACTTTTTGCCCCGCAGTCAACCAGGGACGCCCAGGACGAAACAGAGCAACACCCGCTGAGGTTCCGGTAGCAATGACGTCACCAACTTCCAAGGTAAAAGCAGTCGAGAGATAGTGGATTTGATCGACAATGTTGAAGATCATGTCGCCGGTAATAAAATTCTGCCGTTCCTCTCCGTCCACATAGACTCGAACATTGAGCGCAAGCGGGTCTTCAATTTCATCCGCTGTC
>JBCCQO010000066.1:0-11753 GCA_039024595.1 Pseudomonadota bacterium
CGTAGCTGCCAAGCGCAGCTACTTGCGGCAGCTGCGGGAACTCCAAAGCCGATTCCCCATGATATGGCTGTGCATACCGGATCCCAGGTTGGTTCTACCCTCGCTGGCTGGTTCAGCTTCCAGCCGCTGTACGATGTGATTGTGGCCGAACAGCCCGAGCTGCTGGAGTAAAGACGCAGCTCGCGGGGTGCTGACATCATCGGTTTTGGTTCTAGTGCTTTAGAACTTTGATAAAACCTTGATAGAACTTTGGTAGCACCTTGACCGGTCGGTTTTAAAGCCGTCATAGCAGGAGATTTGCTAAAAAAGCCCGACTTCAAGCTTGCGTTGCGTGTCGATCGGGTTTTTTCTTGGTTGAAAGGGCAGATTAAACCTATCACCCTCTTTTTTGAGTTTTCCTCGTTCCGCTGTTGGACGAGGGCTCGTTAGCCGCTGTGAAGTATCTATGAAGTTTGGTCTAGTTCCCCAGATTGTCCTTGGCGTAGTTGTCGGTGCGGTTCTGGCGATGATTTCGCCGGAGCTCGCCGTGAGTTTGGGCATTTTTGGCCAGCTATTTGTCGCGATGCTTAAAGCCGTGGCGCCCATGTTGGTCCTCGTCTTAGTTATGAGTGCCGTCGCGACGCAACGCTGGGACGCGAGCGACTCGGGCCGTATCGCTCTCACGCTGATGCTTTACCTCGCCGGAACGATTGCCGCTGCCGGCGTGGCCGTTTTACTTTCCCGCCTGTTTCCGCAAACCCTGGCCTTGGCCGGAGTTGCCGAAGGCGCACCACCGTCAGCGGTCGGGGGGGTACTGCGCACGGTCCTATTTAAGCTGGTAGATAATCCAATAAACGCCCTGGTGACCGCTAATTTTCTGGGCTGCCTGACCTGGGCGCTGCTTCTAGGTGTAGGCTTTCGGCGAGCATCCGATTCGTTTAAGGAGGGTTTACGAACGATTTCCGAGGCCATCACCGGGATTGTTCGTCTGGTGATCAGCCTGGCGCCGATCGGTATCTTCGGATTGGTAGCGCAAACGGTCGCCACTGTCGGTATCGATGCGCTAGCAGACTATGCAAGCCTGACCGGCTTGTTGGTCAGTGCAATGCTTGTTGTCGCACTTATTGTCAATCCGCTGTTGCTAGCCGTTTTCAGTGGCAGTAACCCCTATCCGATTGTACTGCGCTGTCTTCAGGAATCGGGTATCACGGCTTTCTTTACTCGCAGTTCCGCAGCCAATATTCCGGTGAACCTGGCGCTGGCGCAGAAGCTAGAGATCCGAGAGGAGCTTTATTCGGTTACGATTCCGATTGGTGCTACGGTGAACATGGCAGGAGCAGCAATAACCGTATCGACTCTGTCGTTGGCGGCCGCTACGACCCTGGGCGTTGAAGTATCGCTAACCCAATCCTTCGTGCTGTGCGTGGTGTCTGCTCTTGCAGCCTGCGGTGCTTCCGGTGTGCCGTCGGGTAGCTTGCTCTTAGTCCCCTTGGCGTGCAGTTTGTTTGGAATCCCCATCGATGCGGCTATGCAGGTTGTTGCCGTTGGTTTCATTATTTCCGTAGTCCAAGACTCCGCCGAAACGGCGCTGAACTCGAGTACGGATGTGGTCTATAGCTATGCCGCGGACCGTGCTCGATGGGTTCCTTTTTCTAGTAGCCGGGACAGCTAAACCTTTCCGCCAAGGTAATAACTGTCAATGAGTGCGCAATCCGATGATACGGTGGACGGTCTTGATGAGCGGACACTTACGCTCATAGCGGACCGCCTCGGACGCGAGCCGAGGGGTTTGCGCGCGGTGGCGGTATGGGATGCGCGCGGTGAACCAATGGTCATTCGCGTCGCATCGCTGGTCGAGGGCAAGCCGTTTCCGACGCTGTATTGGCTTATTGACCCCGTTCTCTCCCTTCGCTTAGACCGGGATGAAGCGGGAGGGCTGATTGCAAAGATCCAGGACGAAGTCGATAGCAGTGGACGGCTGCGCGAGCAACTCGTTTCTGATCACAGACAACATATAAGCTTACGAGAGAGTTTTCTAAACGGCGAGGAGAGAGCATCCTTGCACGCTAATGGTCTTTGGGGTGCCCTTGCTAATCGAGGCATTGGAGGAATTGGAAATTTCGATCGTGTTCGCTGCCTACATACCTGGTACGCGTCTCACCTTGTCGTACCTAACACCGTTGGGCAACTCGTAGATGAGTATTGGAACTCTTTCAAAGGCTAGACCAAGCCTGGACAGATAAGACCGCGGAGCGCTTAAGTGCGTACCTAGCGCATGAGCTTCCAGCCAAAGAAGAATCCAAATCCCCAGGGCAAAGGTTTAGTGCCGGTCCTCGCCGATTGGGCGTCCACACGGCCAATGGAGTTTCGCGCGAGATCGTCCGCAGATCTGCTTTTTGACTGGTTTGTCTCAACGCTGGTGCTGAGTGCGGACTTTTCCTTCAAGCCAGTGGTCGGCCAACAGTACTACTTGTATCTTGGGGGAGAGGTTTGGAGCCTATCGCTAATCGCACCCCACGAATGGCACCGCCTTAGATCACCCAAGTGTCTGGCACGCTGCGAGTTGCTCCCAGATATGACCTGGGCGATGCGGCCGCTAGAAGGCTTAGAACCCGATCAAGAATTGCTCGGCTCGCTGCGAGCCCGACTGGAGGCTTTCCTGACCGAGCTCGACTCGGATCTGCCTTTGGAGCAAGCGCTACCCGGTTATCGTCGCGAGATACCGTACTACGCCCGCATGCTGGCAACCGCGTTAGGTACGTCACTGCGAGCCTCCGCTGGAGCACAGAGTTACGAAGATCGCCGCTCGAATGGGGCCGATCTTCAGTCAGTGACAAATAACGCTTCTGAAAATGCTCCGCAGAGTGTGCTCTCTCTACCGGTAAGAGAGCTGCGCATCGCCGCGCAGGAACAACTCAGCGAACGTCTGCTATTACTTGCCAAAAAGTAAGCGGAGCCCTGTCGCCCGAAGGCTTTTAGCGTGCAGTTGAAGGCGTCGATCGACTTCTAGTTGCTAATCCGGTTTTTCTATTGCCACCTTTTGCGGATCCCAATAAGCTGCCCGGGACCGCACGGGCCTTGGTGCGTTGCGGGTCAGATTTCAGTTTGCGGTTATAGAGCTTGTCTCGCTCACGGCATCGGCGACGGGAGCCAAGCATCGCATAGAGCGTTACGCGGATGCCAGAATCAACTCAGCGCTACAGGCGCTTAGGCTCCTAGTACAACGAAGCCACCTAGAACAACAGAGCATGTATATCAGTGGAATTTGTTAACCCAGAGGACATCATCGCTCCGCAAGGGCTCTACAGTCATATTGTCCGAGTTCCGGCTGCTAGCGAACTTTTGTTTATTTCCGGACAGCTGGGGATTAAAGCGGATGGCTCTACTCCCACTACGATAGAGGGGCAAGCGGACCAGGTGTTTGAAAACCTGGTCGCTCTTGTAAAGTCACAAAATCTTGCGGTCGGTAATATCGTCAAGCTGACGACATTCATTGTCGATGGTTATAGTGGGCAGGCCGTCCGCAACGCTAGGATCAAACACCTCGGCGCTCACCGGCCGGCTTCAACGGCAGTTTATGTCTCTCGGTTGGTTGACCCCGCTTGGTTTGTAGAAGTCGACGCGGTTGTGGCAACTGACCCATGAGGCTGGCAAAGAAACAGATTAAGCAACAGATCCATCACACTCGAAAGCCGAACTTGTCTTGAACGCAAAGCAAAGACTGAACGAAGCACTTACCGATTACTTCCAGCTCTCCGCTACCTTGGCTACGGATCTGGAGGTCTTGCTGTCTCAGTATTCAGATTCGGCGGCCTGGAAGAGGAATTTTGTTCGCGTGACCATGGCCTTGCTTGAAGGTTACGGTCACAGCTTCAGAAAAATCTGCGCAGTCGGTTTGGAATCCGACTTGCAAGAATTGTCTCGCAAGGAGATTTTGATTCTGAGAAAAGATCGATCTTTTGCGGTAAACGAACGTTTAAAACATACCTTACTGGCCGCCTATAAACTGTTCGATCTGGAGTCGGAGCCTAGCTTTGATGGCAAGGAATGGTTCCAAGCATTGCGATTGATGAAGAAACGAGATCAGATAGTGCATGCCAAACTTCTAATCGATCTCGACGTGCCGGAAGATAAATGGCAGCAGCTGTACGACGGCACGCTGTGGTTAATTAGCCTGTTTACCGGCTTCGTCGCTGCTTTGGGGGAAAAACATCCTCAGCTTCGAGATCGGGGTTTTCCCGAGTGAGGATTAAGATAAATTGGATGAGCCTGCCTGAATGAGATAGCTTGGATTAGGTGGCTTGGATTAGGTGGCTTGGATGAGATAGCCTCGAAGGGTAGTAACACCGGTCCTAGTCAAGTTAATCCAAAAGAGGGTCGCAGATGCGTTTTAATCATGTGGGCATCCCGACGAAAGAAAACTTTCCGGGCGAGATTGAGCTGCCACACCTCAAAATGACCGTTTCGGACCATACGAACAACCCCTATGGGATTCAGTGGCAACGCTACTGGGACAACGCGCCTTATCCGGCGCTTGTGCAAAACGTTCCGCACGTCGCTTTTGAGGTTGACGACCTCGAGGCAGCACTCAAGGATCAAAAGGTCATCATTGAACCGAATTCACCGAGTCCTGGATTGACCGTAGCGTTCATCGAAGTAAACGGTGCTCCGGTCGAACTTATGCAATACGAGAGTCCTTAGTGGATAAGGAGACCCTAGCCGATAGCTAGTGGATAGCGAGTGGGCAGACTGAAATACTTCCAGCGCTTCGCGATCGCTCTGATACTGGCTTTGGCGATTGCGTTCGTATTTGCCGCGTCGAATGCGCTCAGGACCATCGTGTCCGAGCAGAGCCGCCTGCAGCAGCAGGCGCTATCTCCCGTGTATAAACTGGTGCGTGACGAATTGATTCGTCCTCTTTACATTGCGGAAACCTTCGCAAGCTCTGCGCGCTTTATGTCCCTTATGGAAAGCGCGAACCTCGATGAACAGGCGCTCACTACCCAGTTGCAGGCAATGCAGCGTGATCTTGACCTCGTGTTTTTTGTCGCGAGCGAGCGAGCTCGAAAACAGTACTTTTCGAACCGAGGACCTCTGGATCTGGAAGAAGGGAAGGTAGCCTGGTACTTCGAAGCGCAAGCGCAAGACCGCGATTTCTTCGCCGATCTGGGTCAGGTTGGAGACGTGCATCTTTTCTATGATGTGAAGATATACGGCGAGGAACGCGCGTTTCTAGGCTATGTTGGCGTCGGCAAGTCAATAAAGAGGTTTCTCGAAACCTTCGATCTTTACAAAGCCCAATACGGCTATGACTTTCTTTTCGTCAATGAAGACAACGAGGTAATTCTGTCTTCACTAGCAGATTTGGTGGTGACGGATGAGTTTATTCCCAAGTTGGATTCAGTCGGCTTACCGGACTCTGCCTCGCCTACGAGGGCCAGCCTCGACAGTCAGCTGATTGAGGTAAATTCAGAAGACTACCTTATATCCGAAATCGCTATAGAGGAGCTCGACTGGCGACTTCTCCTGCTCGTACCGCTAAAAGCGCGGCAGGCGCAGATCATTCGATCCTTTGCGACCAGTACGTTTACGTCTGTTGTGCTCGTGATTCTGCTGATTGGTGCGAGTCTGTACCTTTTGATGCTCTACAAAATCAGCTTGGAGAAGAAGACTGAGATTGATTTATTATCAGGACTTCCCAATCGCCGCTTTCTTCAACGCCGCTTCGGCCAACTTCGTCGCTCAAACACCCAGCTGAGCGTCGTAATCGCCGATCTCGATTTCTTCAAAAACATCAATGACAGCTACGGCCATGAGGTGGGTGATCAGGTAATTAAAGCGGCGGCGAACGGTCTCAAAGAAGGCCTGCGAGAAATGGATGTTGTCGGTCGTTGGGGCGGAGAGGAATTTGTCATGCTGATCCCAGCCTCATCTATCGACATGGCACAATCGATCGCGGAGCGCGCCCGTAGCAAACTTGAGCGAATGAATATCGATACGCCGACCGGGTCTGTCAGTGTTACCGCGAGCTTTGGAGTCGCCTTTGGTTCAGCGGCGAGCGAGTCCTTAAGCGACTTACTCGCGCGCGCTGATAGCGCTCTCTACGAGGCTAAGAATAACGGTCGTAATCAAGTTCGATTAGCCCCGGCCGATTAGCCTTAACGTGGTTCGTCGGCTTGGCTACTTGCCCTATAGATTAGGGATGGCCTGTTTGCGACTCGATAAACGTTCGTACGTCCTCAAGAAGCCGTAAGCGAGCTTCTTCATTCACGTACATCATGTGACCACCGCCGTAGTATTTAAAATCCACGCGATCAGCGCTTATCCCATAGCGGTTTAGAGTGTATTCCGCATCAAAAAACGGCGTAATCAAATCATAGTATCCCGAGGCTACGAACAGGCGTAGCGCTGGGTTCGCTTCCATTGCCGCTACCAAGTTATGCGCTGTGTTTACCCAATGCGGTTCCCAGGAGGCGTCTCTGCCATTCGGGTTCCAGTTCCACTGCTCACTCAGTTTGGGGTCGGCGGGGGAGAGGTAGTCTCGATCCCAGACTACCGCCAGTTCCCCTTGAATGTAGCTCATGAGCGCCGATTTGAAGGCGCTGCTGATACCGTTGGAAGCTGCATCGAAGCTGGTGCGAGCCGTCTGATCGTCTACCGGGTCTCCGGTATAGCGAGCGTCCAGAAGCCCTACGACCTTACCTTCACTTCTCAAGAGTTCTTTGGCGAAGCGAAAACCGCGTATACGCAGATTGGCCCGGTCCACATAGCCTTCGCTAAGACCGGTGAGTCGGGAAAGCTCTTTTTGTACCCTTATCCGGGTGGCGCTGGGAAGTGTATTGCCGCGAAAGAGAGCCGGAAGAAGTTCTTCTGTTGCAAACACGCGAGCTTGTTGGACCCACTCCTCTAATGAGGCACCTTCGGCCTCTACCTTGCCATGGAAATAGGCCGTGGCGGCCATTGTGGGTAGGTAGGTGATAAAGGATATTAAGTTGTCAGGAATGTAGGGCGACGATCCGGCGTAATCTAGCGCTTGTGAAATGAAGACGATACCGCTTACCGGCGTGTCGTAATCATTGATTAGCGTGTCTGCAACCACGGCGGCTCGCGTCGTCCCAAAACTTTCGCCGAGCAGAAACAGCGGTGAGTTCCATCGTTGGTTGTCGCTTAACCACTGGCGGATAAACGCGGCAATCGAATCGGCATCTTCGACTAAACCCCAAAACTCCTTACCTTCGTGCTCTCCCAGGGCGCGTGAGTAGCCGGTACCTACGGGATCAACAAAGACCAGATCCGTAACATCAAGGATTGTCTCTTCAGCGTCGACGATTGGGTAGGGGGGATTTCCCGCATGCTGCGCATCGCTTGGCACAAGCACACGTTTTGGACCAAAAGTCCCCATGTGCAGCCAGCCAGACGCGGAGCCAGGCCCCCCGTTCCAAACGAAGGTGACCGGCCGTCCAGGTTTTGGATCCTTTGCGAGGTAGTCAAAGGTAAAAATGCTGGCTCGAGGGCTGCCTTGTATGTCTCTAAGGTAAGTCTCCGCAGCGCGGGCGGTGTAGTTAACATTGACACCGTTAAAGCGGCCGCGATGTTCGCTAACGAATGCCTGTGGCTCCGGAATAGGCTCCGTAGCAGGAACCTCGTGCGTGTCAGCCAGAGCAGTGCCGGAGCAGGAGCTAAGGACAAAGAGAATGAGTGCATGCCAGCTCCGGTATAAACCGTCACTGAGTCTATTGAACGCGACTAGATCATTGTTGTTGGAAGGTAGATCGTTCGCCATGCTCATCGAATCTCCGGGTCTAATTTCTATAGTGTTAACAAAAATGGTGCGCCGTGTGCGGTGCGCAGCGAAAATCAACTTGCTAGGATAGCAATGAGGGGCGCCCGTACGTTAGTCGAGCAGCGCATTTTCGCATCGTACGATGCACACGCATCGGAAAAATCACAGGTTCAGCCATTGAACAGTAACTTCGCGGTATGGCGATCCATATTCTGCGCGCTCTTTGGCGTTGCTTTGTTTTTGGTACCCATACGCTATGAAGATTCTTACACAATCGTATTGGGCATTCTTACCCAGAGCGTAACGGCCTACCTAGGCGAAGATATGTATTTGTTTACTTTGCCGATTTTTCTGGTGGGTGGCTTGGTAGCCATTCTCTACAACCTCACACCAAACGCTTTTGCAAGTCGACTGCCCGGTTTTCAGCGTCTCAAACAGGCGCATTGGGCATGGACCGTACTGGCGATCAACGGTGGTCTGGTTTCGACGATGATGTTGTTACAACTCGGTCCCGATTGGGTAATCGGGAAAGCCACGGGAGTCACAGCCTTTGTCGACGTAGGGGGTGCGATCTTCCTAATCATAGGCTTCGGTTGTTTGTTTCTACCTTTTCTCACCGATTATGGCTTGCTCGAGTTCGTCGGCGTGCTTTTGCGCACGCCGTTTCAACGGACTTTTCGTTTGCCCGGGCGAGCAGCAATCGACACCCTTGCCTCTTGGGTTGGAGCATCGAGTATCGCCGTCATCATGACCGGGAGGCAGTATGAACGAGGTTTTTATACGGCTAGAGAAGCGGCGGTCATCGCGACTAACTTCAGCGTAGTCTCTTTGCCGTTTGTTTACTTGACGGCTCAGGTAGCCGGGATTCCCGATTACTTCTTTCCTCTTTACGGCAGTATGTTGTTGATCTGTTTGGTACTGGCGGTGATTACGCCTTTGCTGCCACCCCTGCGAGGCCTTCCGGATGAGTACTACCAGGGCAGGGATGGACGGCTTCAAGAACGCGTACCTGAGGATGAGTCGCTACTCAGCTGGGCGCAACAGCGAGCGCTGGAAGTAGCGGAGAATGCACCCTCCGTACTGAGCTCGCTGCGGCAAGGTTTTCTCGCTCTGCTCGAGTTGTTTCTAACAATGATGCCGGCCGCGATGAGTATCGAATTTTTGGCTCTGGTCCTCTACGAACACACGCCGGTATTGCAATGGCTGACGACCCCCGCGTTGCCGCTCTTGGAAATTCTTGCCATCCCGGAAGCGGCGGCAGTAGCACCAGGTTTGGTAGTTGGTTTGCTAGATCAATTTGTTCCCGCGGTGATTGCCAGTACGGTAGACACGCCCCTGGCGAAATTTGTGCTCGCCGGTCTGTCCGTAACCCAGCTCATATTCTTCGCCGAGTCTGCGATGTTGATTTGGCGCTCCGCGATACCGCTGTCGGTTCCCAAACTAGTGGCGATCTTTTTTATTCGGACAGCGATTGCACTCCCCATGCTGGCGGTGCTGGGACATTTGATTCTCTAGCTCGTTTGCCTGCTAAATCCCCGGATCTCCTAGCGACGGGTGTGGGATAGGTCATCTCAAGCAGTCATAGGACGTCGATGACTTTCCCTTCCGCCGCTCGCAGGAGGCGGTCCCAAATCGCTTCTCCCAACCCAGAACGACCGTAGTCACGGGCGAGAATCATGTCGCACCCCTGTGTATCCAAGGTTCGGATGGCGGCAAATAGAGCATTTGATACCCCCTCCAGTCCAACATCGTCGGGCAGGCGCTCGACAAGGGTATTTGCGGGAAAATCCAGCTTATCGCTTGTCAAAGCTAGCACTCCAGCGAGCTGGCCTGCGGTCTCTGCGCTCACGCAGTCTTCCGCCTGTCTCTCTAGAACCGCATCACTCGGACCTTGATACAGCAAAAGCTGAGCACGGGGCGAGTAATGCTTCAGCATTTGCCCCGGGGAAATGCTCAGCTCCTGTTCTCCCAGGAAGCGGGAGGCCATTTTGACATCAGGCACAACAGCCCGCAGTGCATCTAAGGTGATCCCTCCGGGTCTCAAGACTTTTGGCTCTCCAGTCAGGTCCAGAACCGAGGACTCTATGCCAATGTTGCTGGCGCCGCCGTCGAGCACGAGGTCGATGCGTCCGGCTAGATCCTCTAGCACATGGGCGGCAGTGGTTGCGCTTGGCCGAGTAAAGCGATTTGCGCTGGGTGCACCGATGGGTGTGTTTGCAGTCCTCAGAAGGGCTGCAGCAACCGGGTGTGCAGGCATGCGGACGGCGATCGTATCCATACCCTCGGCCAATACACCTGGAATCTCCGGCGCGCGGCTGAGGATGAGAGTCAATGGTCCCGGCCAAAACGCTTCGGCTAGCGCGTAGGCGGCGTCCGGAATAGCCAGAGCGAGTTGCTCAAGCTGCGCGATCGCATAGATATGCGCAATGATCGGATCTCCACTGGGTCTCTGTTTGGCCCGATAAATCGAGCGAATCGCAGTCGCATCGAGCGCATTGGCGCCCAGGCCATAGACCGTTTCTGTGGGAAAGGCGACGAGTCCGCCGTCTCGAATCACCTCGGCTGCCCTGTCAATCGACGCGGGCGCCGGTGCATGCGCATCCACTGAGATGACTTCCGTGCTTCGAGTTTCAGTCCGGTTCATGAAAATAGATCTTAGCTGTGACGGGTGGGTGGGGCACCCTTAGATGCATCTGCTTCGGTCGTACTCGGGGCGCGCATGCTAGCAGCCTGTCATCGCAAGGACCATGCCCTCGGGTTTTCCAGGTTCCCTGCGTTAAAGCGGGCGGCGAGCGATGGCACAAATTCACAAAGGTCAGAGGTGTTGTGGCTGGTAGAATATACGGCCTTTTTTAACTTAAAACGTCACTTTCATGTTGTCTGTAACCGATGATTTACGCATCAGTGGTACCAAGGAGCTGCTGTCTCCGGAGGATCTGGTCAGCGAAATTCCCTTAACAGGGCAAGCGGCGCAAACCGTCACTCGAGCACGCCAGAGTATTTCGGCCGTCTTGTCCGGCGAGGATGATCGGCTGTTGGTCGTGGTGGGCCCGTGTTCGATTCACGATCCTGATGCGGCACGGGAGTACGCACAGCAACTGGTGAAGGCCGCTGCTGCTCATGAAAAAGAGCTATTAATAGTGATGCGAGTGTATTTCGAAAAGCCGCGCACTACCGTCGGTTGGAAGGGGCTGATTAACGATCCGGACCTGAACAACACTTTCCACATTAACAAGGGCCTAAAGCTCGCCCGCCAGTTGCTTTTGGATCTTGCCGATATGGGGCTTCCCTCAGGCACCGAGTATCTCGATCTCATCAGTCCGCAATACGTCGCCGATTTGGTGGCCTGGGGTGCAATCGGCGCCCGGACGACTGAAAGCCAGACGCATCGAGAGCTCGCCTCCGGTCTGTCATGCCCGGTTGGATTTAAGAATGCGACCGACGGAGACATCCAGGTCGCAATCGATGCAATACGTTCCGCGTCGCAATCTCACAACTTCTTGTCCGTTACCAAACAGGGTCGATCGGCCATCTTCCAGACTTCGGGGAACAAGGATTGCCACGTGATACTGCGCGGTGGCAAACACCCCAACTACGACATGTTTTCAGTTGACGATGCGAGCGCGATGCTGACGAGTGCGGGACTCCCGGCCCGTATTATGATCGACGCGAGCCACGCCAATAGCCGTAAGATTCCGGCTCGACAGGTCGATGTGGCCCGCGATATCGCTACACAAGTCGCCCGGGGCAGCCGCAGTATTTTTGGGGTGATGCTAGAGAGCAACCTCGTCGAAGGTCGCCAGAATGTCGTACCCGGTCAGCCCCTGGTTTACGGTCAGAGCATTACGGATCCCTGCATCGCTGGGGACAGCACGGAGCAGCTGCTTGCCGCTCTGGGGCGAGCGGTACGCCATCGCCGAGGCGAGGCGCCTCTGTCGAGGGCAAGTACGCAGGCGCGCTAGGGCGTTCTCGCCTGTCGTGGGCTCTAAAA
>JBCCQO010000067.1:0-11725 GCA_039024595.1 Pseudomonadota bacterium
AACTCCGCTTGCAGCGGATCGATTGCGGCATTGAAATCTTCTGTGTATTTGTCTTGCGCTTCTTTTGTCGGCTCTACTGCCTTGCTTCCTCGATTGGTCGCTTCTTTGATGATTTGGGTGACGTGCTTCGCCCCTTCAGCGAGAGAATGAGTCTGATTGGGCGTGACCCCATTCTGACCAATAGCGAGGTTAAACAGATTTGGAAACCGACTCACCATGTAACTTTGAAAGGTGGCCCGTTCCTCGTCCCAATACTCGCTCAAAGACAAGCCATCCCTGCCGAAGATCGGGTAACCGCAGCGTCGAGAAAAACCCGTACCGACTTCGAAACCGGTGGCGAAAATCACGCAGTCGACTTCGTAGACTTGCTCGCCAACGCGCACACCGTTGGCTAGGAATTCGTCTACGCCCTGGCCCCGCGTGTCGACCAAAGTGACGCTGTCCCGATTGAAGGTCTGCAGGTATTCGTCGTGAAAGCATGGCCGCTTGCACATTGAACGAAAGTCAGGCTTCAGGCTCTGCGCCAGCGTTTGATCGTCCAGAATGTCGTCCACACGATCGTAGACTTCATGCATTTTTTTGAAGTCCTCTACTTCAACCAGCCACATAGCTTCCTCAAGCGATAAGTCGCGACCTAGCCGTTCCATCATGGTGATAACGGCGGCAGGGGTTACCCGAGCCGCAAGCTCGGTCCAGCCATCGTTTACCGCGTCGGTCGCTGGGGCCGCGCCTTCCATATTGCTCTGAAAGTTATCCATTCGCTTTTTTTGCCACTGCGGCTCAGCGAGCAGTTCTTCGGCAAACTCCGAGTCCGTATCACGATTGTTGCGAGGGTTGACCATGGATGGTGTCCGCTGAAAAACATACAGCTCTTTTGCCCACTCGCCGAGGTGAGGAACGCACTGAATAGCGGTTGCACCCGTACCAATAATCGCGACCCGTTTATCAGCGAGCTTGTCTAAGCCACCGGTTGAATCGCCGCCCGTGTAGGCATAATCCCAGCGGCTGGTGTGGAAGCTGTGGCCTTTGAACTCGTTAATACCTGTAATTGCAGGCAACTTCGGCCGATTTAGCGGGCCGTTTGCCATCACCACATACCGCGCCCGCATATCGTCGTCACGATTCGTCTTTATCTGCCACAAGCTCTCTTCGTCGATCCAGCGAAGCTCGGTCACTGAGGTTTGTAGGCAAGCGTTCTCATAGAGACCAAAATGCTGGGCCAAGCGACGGCTGTGTTCGAGTATTTCCGGTCCGAAGGAGTACTTTTTCTTGGGCAGGTACGCTAGCTCTTCCAACAAGGGTAAATAGATATAGGACTCGACATCGCACATGGCACCGGGATAGCGATTCCAATACCAGGTGCCGCCAAAATCGCCACCCTGCTCGATAACCCGTATATTAGTGATGCCCGCCTTTTTAAGTTCCCCTGCCATCAGCAGGCCGCCAAAACCACCGCCAATGATGACAACCTCTACCGTGTCCTCCAGTGAGTCTCTGGTTAAAGGCGAATCGATGTACGGGTCGTCTTTATAGTTAGAGAACTCGGCCGTAACTTCGATGAACTGCTCGTTACCATCCTGACGCACGCGTTTGTCTCGTGCCGCCGCAAAACGTAATCTCACCTTCTCTGGGTCAAAATCCAACGGCCCAACAGCGTCGAGTAAATCCTTTCCTAGCTCCATCGAATCGTATCCTTATTCTTGTTTTTGTAGAGCCGAACCTTTTACGGAGTGCCGGCTTTCTTACGGTGAAGTTCCGCTAGTTGTTCCGCAACGCGGCCAACGCATTGTGACATCGATAGGAGGGTCTGTTCGTCCGTGCATACACCCTCCGCATTGGCTGCCAGCACCTCTTCGCCACAGGTCACCATGGAAATAGAGGAAGCGTTGGACACCACATTCTCCAACTCCTCCGAGAACACGTGCTCGAAATCCTGTGGTGAATCCGTCTCGATAAAGAAGCGTCTTTGAAACGAGACTCGTCCCGGCCGTGATTCTGATCCGTGCATGGCGCTGTCGACAAGGCTCTGCACGGAACGAGTCTTGCGCACGAGCTTAAATTGAAGAGGTGAAATGCGAGTTAAGGTTAGGCGCGCAAACGTCACCGGTCCGGCCCCTGAGCGCGCGCCGGTCGATGCCATAGCCGATACGGTAATCGGCCCCTCTGAATGATGAACAACGAGTCGCGGATAGCTGGTTAGGCCGCCGGAGGAATACCGTGCCTTAGGATCGGGCGTTACTCGCTGTTCAGCTAGGCGCTTGAGTGCCCGACCAAACTCCCGATGCTGTTGCCGATACGCATAGTAAGCCAGCGACAGCAGAACGACGAGAATCAGTATCCAGCTTAGCGCACTCATAGCTTGAGGATAGCGGGCGTACGGCACTTTAGAAAGCAAGGTTGCCTTACAGGGCTTCGGTTTGAATGGCCTTAGGTTTGAAGGGGCTTAGGTTTGATTGGCGTCCGCTTTCGGCGACAATCCCGTTCCCAAAGCGGCTGCGCCCTCCAGAGTACTCTTGTCACACACCCCAGAACAGATCGCCGCGAAGATTCGTTACGAGAAATCGCCGAAGCAAAAGCTGTTTTTGCTGCACAGCTGGTTGGGGTTTCACCTGGCTCTACTACTGGCCACGGTACTGCTCACTGGCACGATCGCGGTCGTTTCTGATGAAATTGACTGGCTTTTCCACCCAGAAATGCGTGTGCAGCCGGGTGATACAAAAGTTTCCTGGGGCGAGCTTGAGAAAGCCGTCCGGGCGGCAGCCCCAAATGATGCTCTGCGAACGCTTCAACGCGGCGAAGCCGATTACTTCGCGTACCGGGCGAGCCTGCTCACACCGTCTGGCGTCCGCTATTTCCTGCACGTGGATCAATGGACCGGAGAGGTCACGGGACGCACCCATCCGCTAACTGTGCAGCGCTTCTTTCGCGATTTACACCGCTATCTCTTTACGCCCAGCATCATCAGCCTACCCATTGTTTGCTCTATGGGCCTGGTAATGCTGCTTTCCTTGTATACAGGCCTCAAAACGGCTGGGCGCCTGCGCGTTGCGGCCTTTCGTTTACGGACCCATCAGGGGTTGCGGGTCTTCTTGGGTGACTTCCACAAAGTAGTCGCGATTTGGTCTCTGTGGTTCTTAGTGCTGATTGCCGTGACGGGGTTGTGGTATCTGGCTGAATTTGGCGGTGCCATAGCGGGCAAGCGTTTCGAACCTCCTCGAACTGGTTTATCAACAGAACGAATTGAAGAATTCGGGTCGGTCATTCCGCGTATTTCAACTAATGAAATTATACGCCGTGCGGAAGCCGCCATCCCCGATTGGGAGCCAAGCGCCATCTTCTACCCTAGCGCTCCGGGTCGACCAATGATGGTCTGGGGTCGCTGGATAGACCCGTTCGTTCGAGACCGGGCCAATCGAGTTTCGCTGGATCCCATGGATGGTTCCATCATTCAGATTTCCCGGTCAACGGAAAACGGGGTGGTAGCTTACCTGAACGACGTCGCCGACCCGCTGCACTTTGGAGACTTAGGCGAGTCGCTCACCATAAAGCTGATCTGGTTTCTATTTGGCCTTGGCCTTTGCACGCTCTCGTTTACCGGGGTTTGGCTATCGTTCAAACGCTTAAAAAAAGTGTCCTTATCGACCGCCCAACTGAGCACCACACCAGTCCTAATTGCAGCGATCGTCTTTGGCTATGCTTATGTCCAGCGCTATCTGGACCCCGGCACTCATCACCAGGCGCTAGCGGAGTCTCTGCAGGTTAACGGAGCTTTGACCATACGCGCTGTGCATAGCTATGTGGAGGAAGACGATAGCCAGTGGATTCGTATTCGGGTTCGGCACAAAGAAGGCATGGCGAACTTCAGTGCAGCGACTGTTGAACTCGCGAACAAGCAAAGCATCGCCCTGAAGCCGGTTTTCTACGGACCGGAGACGATCTTGCAGGCAAAACTGGACCCCTCCGAAACACGAGCCCCGCTGACCGTCACGTCGATCACGCTGGTAGATGGGGCCGCTACGGAACTTGAACTCACGCCACCGATGTTAATCGTCGATTCAGCAAGTCCTTAGCGGCGCAAGGACATGTTCCTTGCTGAGCACCCGGAGTCGGAAACGCTGGACGCCTCGGTGAGTACACGAAGAAATTTCTCCGGCAAGAGACTTACTCAAGTATTACCGGCAAAGTCTCAAAACCATAGTTGAGAAGCCCGCCCGACTGACGGCGCGCTGGCTCCGCGCCCGGACGAATACCTGAGAAGTTATCAAGCAGTCCATGCAGTAGCTTTTCGCCCTCAAGCTTGGCGACGCGAAACCCCATACAAGTGTGAATCCCGTGGCCGAAGGTCAGGTGTCGGCTCACGTTTTTGCGCGGCAGTTGAAACTGATCCGGATTTTCAAACACGGCCGGATCACGATTGGCGGCCGCGAAAAAAATTGCCACCCAGTCTCCCGCAGAAACAGGCGTGCCATTTACATCGCAATCTTCTGTCGCGACTCGAAACAGTCGTTGCGGTGGTCCGTCTCTGCGTAAAGACTCATCCAGGAAATAGCGCATGAGGGAGCGATTCTCTTTTAGCGCATGAAAGAACTCTGGATGCTCGATAAGGGTTGATACCAAATTGCCAAGGAAATACACCGTAGTTTCTGCTCCAGCAACCACCAAAGTGATGCAGAAGCGAATAACCTCTTCGGACGTGAGGCGCTGCCCATCGAACTCGGAGCAAATAAAGGCTGTCATTAGATCATCGCCTACCGATCGGCCTTTTTGGATATCTGCTATTCGCTCGCGAACGGCATCCGCGTAATACTGGGCCAGGTCAGCATTGCTTTGAAGCCGCTCTTCGGCGGTGAAGTCAGCCGTGACCATAAAGGCGTTTCCCCAATCTCGAAGCCGGGGCCAGTCGCTTTCCGGTGTGCCAAGCAGCCGAGTCATAAACCGCGCCGGGAGTTCAACGGCATAGGTCTTCATGATGTCGAGTTCACCCGCCCCTATGCGATTGATCATGTCCGCGACGGTCCGTTCTGCCCAGGGGGCAACATCCTGGTCTATGAGTTTCGGCGAAAACGCCTGTTGCGCAATACCGCGCAGAAACTTATGTCGGGGCCGATCATCGTTGACCAGCATTAAGGTGGGTGCGGAGGATTGCTCCTGCATCTCGTCTCGGGAGGAAAACAGCTCGTGTTCCCGCGCGATGAACGCAACATCCTCATACTTCAAAAAAGCCCAGGCAGGCCGAGGTTCATCTTTACCGGGGACGGTGCCGGGAGGGTAATCGAGTAGACCGAATTGCGGCGGCTGTGAGCGAAGAAGGTGATAGTAGGGATAGGGGTTAGCAATGACATCGGGCCTATTCAACTGGGCCGCAGTGAACGCTTCTGCTTCGGCTGCCGGATGTTTATCAGAGTTTTGCATGTCCCTATCCTGTTCGGTTCTTCATAAAGGTCTCTGTTAAGTGCCCTGTAAGGTGCTTGGCCCTAGGCTGGCGGGACTATTCAGATCAAATCTGCTCAAGACACATCACAGCTTGTTCACCGCTGGGCCTCTAGCACGAGAGCGAGGGGCATAGCCCTACATGCGATAGGAAAATTCCAGGCCGTAAGTCCGCGGTGCACCCAGGCTGCCGACGAACTCGGCCCCGTAAAAGGTTCCGGTCAGTATCTGGTTGGAAAAGTAGGTTTCGTCTCCCAAATTGCGGCCATAGAGCGAAAGGTCCCAGGATCCCGATCGGTGCTCGAACTGAACTCGTGCATCGACTAGTCCATAGCTGTCTTGCGAACCAGCCTCGATGTTGAAGACCGTAAAGAAGATCTCGCTTTGCCACGCGTAGTTGGCGCGCATCAACACACGTCCGTACGCGGGCAGCGACCAGCCCAGCTGGGCACCTAAGTTAACCTTCCACTCCGGTGCCCGCGGAAGTCGATTCCCATCGAGATTCTGCAATAGCGTGCCTGGCGGCTGATCCAATGGTGCTGGCCTCAGTGGCTCGCTGAGCTCCCCCTCTGTGAACCGCGCGTCCAGATAGGCGACGGCGAAATCGACCTGAAACGAATCTCGTGGACGCCAAAGCCCCTCGATCTCCAAACCATCTACTTTTGCCTCGCCGACATTGCGAATGATGGGCTGGTTCTGGACGCTGTCCTGCGCTTGAAGATTTTCGTAGTCGTAGTGGAAAAGAGCGGTGTTTAGAGACACAGTCCCGTCGGGGGCCACATACTTTAAGCCCGTCTCGTAGCCCCAAATTGACTCCTGCTTGAAAGGAGTCCGCTGGCTACTGCCGATGTTGTAACCGCCGCTCTTGAACCCCTTTTGCGCACTGGCGTAGAGCAGTAGTGCGTCATTCGCTCGGTACTCGATCGCGAACTTCGGAGTGAAGTCACTAAAGGTCTCCGGGCCTTCCACTGGAGCGACCACAAACCCAAACGGATCGGGCTGAACGCCTTCTCTGTCCTCGCTAACCGCGTCTGGAAACAACAAGGTATTCGGCGCGAAGCGAACACCTTCGGTACCTGGGGCAAGGACTAGCAGCTCAAAATCTTGCCGTCCATCTCGCTCCTCGTCGCTTTGACGAGCACCAAAGCTAAACGTTAGCTTTTCTGAGATGTCATATTGCGCGTCGAAATACACTGCCCATGCTTCGGATTCCTGAGCTCCGTTCAAACGAAGATCACAGCAGAAGGGAGAAGCAGGAATGTCGATCGGAAAACTGGGTATAACCCCAGCTAATTGGAGATCAAGCAAACCCTGAGTAAGGATAGGCTCCCAAAAGTCGCCGAATATGTTGTTGGTAATGACGTTCTCTTCATCAAAGTAGTAGCCCCCGGCGACCCAACGAAAACGCTGCCCTTCATTGGACGAGAGCTGAATATCGAGACTACTCTGCTCGTGCTCCTCACCCCGCTGATACACATTGATGAATGCATCACTCAGGTCGAATTCATTTTGGAGAAACGGCTCTGTGCTCCGAGTGGAGGCGACCACGGACAGGTCATAAGCACCAATAGACCAATCCAGTCTCCCAGTGACACCCCAAACCTCTGTTTCGAGAGCATAGTCGACGTCGGAGAAGATACGTCTTGACCCGCGAGGTGTTTGCCTCGCCTGATTTTTAGCCGCGAAGTAAGGCGCCGTTACCGATCCCTCGCGCGTTTGATCCCAACCCGGTATTTCTTCTGCATAACCTGCCGAGGCATAGTAGAAAACGGCCGATTGATCATCTTGTTCAAAATAGTCTGCGGAAACCGTCAGCATCGCTGAGTCACTCAGGTCGATCTCGAATTTCAAGCGCGCCGAGAGCGCATCACGATCATCTACGTCATCGGATCCCAAGGCAGAGTTTTCCGGGCGCAGCAAACGGGCATAGCCATCACGCTTGTCGGAAAGAACAGCAAGGCGCGCGCGAACGCTTTCACTCAGGGGACCGCCCGCGGCCGCAAACAGGCGGGTCGCTGAATAATTTCCCGCGCTGGCACGGACTTCGTATTCCCACTCCTCTCCGGGAGATTGAGTGATCAGCTTTACCGCGCCGCCGGTAGCGTTTCGTCCGTATAAGGTCCCCTGCGGACCCCGAAGGACCTCGACACGCTCAATATCGAAAAAAGCCGGGCCAACCGCTGCCGCTCGAGAGAGAAAAACGTCGTCTAAATAGGTTGCGACGGAATTGTCGTTCCCCGCGATGATCGCAGGAGTACCGATTCCTCGAACAAAGAATGAGGTCTCCGTCTGATAACTGGCGATATTAACTCCAGGAGTGTACGGCGCGATGTCTACGAGTTCGTTTATTGATCGAATTTTCATCGCATCATTTGTGAACGCCGATACGGTCGCACCCACATCCTGAAGTCTTTCCGCGCGGCGATTCGCGGTGACCAATACTTCTTCTAGTTCTTGCGCAACGCCCAAGCTACTCGCAAACAAGCAAGACGACGACGCGAGCAATGTACACACTTGAATTGACGTTAAAGAAACTCTGGATACATAAGAAAAAAATTCGCATCTCATGGTGCACCTCTGTTGTTATTTTTGGCTCGGAGACGATGAATTCTTCAAATAGTATCTTTAGGACACTATTAAGTAAAGACGCTTTTTTGTAGGAGCGTTCTTTTCTAATCCCCCCAACAGAGCGAGCTGCGTCCGACTTCGGTAAAATTAGGCCTCTCTTCTGATGCGAAGACTGTTGAAATGCCACCCGCTAAAGCCTCGATTGATCGTGATAAAGCCTCCGCTGACTATCTGCAGCTTTTCTATCCGTTTCACTACCGAGTGGGGTTTGCGGTAGAAAATGCGCTGCGTGGCGGAATCCTCACCCAGCATCAAACAGTCATTCTGTGGATCATTCATTCCGAAGGTGGCAGCGCAAAGTCGATGCGCCGCAAAGACATAGAAGCACGCATTTCCGCATGGTTTGACCTCACTAGTTCTGCTGTTTCTAAAGCTGTAAGGAGTTTGGCCAAAGGTGACAAACCGCTACTGCGTATGAGTGAGGACCCCCGCTCCGGTCGGGAAAAGTTGGTATCGCTGACCAGCGATGGCGAGCTTTACATCGCGGGGATGATCAGTCGCGCAGAGAAAGTGATTCTGGAGATTATTCAAGGTTTGGACAGTGAAGAAATCCAGGATGGACTCAGAATGCTGGGGAGAATAGCCGAGGAAGCCCTGGCGTTGGATCGAGACGGAATTGGGGGCTAGCGTCGTGCTCGTGCTCCAAAGCCTGAAAAGGCTCCATAGCACTTGACGAATATTTATGTATTAAGGAATATATGTCTTAAAGACACTAAATAATAACACAGGAATTCAACATGAATCTCGCGCCGATTGAGGTCACAAAGGCCGTATTTGAATGCTTTGGTGCGGGGGATGTAGACGGGATACTGACTCACCTCGCAAGTGATATCCGGATTCAGTTCTATGGGCCACCGTCGATTCCCTACGCGGGTGAGTACCATGGCTTGGACGAAGCGCGAAGGTTTTTTGAAACGGTACTCGCAAGCGTAACCATTCATGTGTTTGAGCCCGAACAATTTCTCTGCGACCAGAAATTGGTCACCGTGACCGGTCATCTACATTTAACAGCGCGATCCACGGAAGTGGATTTCAAGTCGGATTTTGCTCACGTCATCACCGTGGAAAATGGACGCTGGCAGCGTTTTCGAGACTTTATGGATACGGCTCGGGCCGCAAGCGCCTTCTCAGCGACGACGCCTTGAGGCCTAAAGAACTACGGGAAAGTAGTTGCGCGCGCCTATGAATGAGTAAAACCGAAGGCGCCAGCGACTTCCGGAAGGGCTATTCGCCACCCTACTTTGAGGCCGCACGACTAGTACGCGCCGCGGTTTACATTCAAGTCGTAACGAACTCGCTTAGCTCAACGCACGACTGTTCGCGCGATTCTTTTATTAGTGCACTGAGAAAAAAAACCCGGCTTGACGGCCGGGTTTATCAGTACAACTGACTCTTTATGATTGCCTCATCCGCACTTGGAATCACCGCAGGCAAGGCAGGTCATACAACCATCCATAAGTATTACCGCTTTCATGTGGCACTTGTTACACAAGGTAGCTGAAGGTGGATATTCACCATCGGCTGAAACTTCACCTTTACGAGCTTCATACTCCGTTTTTTTTTCTTGAAGGATTTTTTGCTGCGCTTCTCCAAGAACTTCGGGCTGCAACAAGCCGATTGTGATCATGTGAGTCTCAATCGCCTCGCCGATCTCAGCGACGAGCGACGGCATAAACTTACCACCGCCTTTGTAGTAACCGCCCTTCGGGTCAAAGACCGCCTTTAGCTCTTCGACTAAAAACGTCACGTCGCCACCCTTGCGGAATACTGCTGACATAACCCGAGTGAGCGCGACAACCCACTGATAGTGATCCATATTTTTCGAGTTAACAAAAACCTCGTAGGGTCGGCGTACCTCATGATCCGTATCCGGGTTGAGAACGATGTCGTTTACCGTGATGTACAAAGCATGATCCGAAAGCGGTGGCTTAATCTTGTAGGTCGCGCCAACCAGCATTTCTGGTCGTCCTACGCTCTCGTTCATATGTTCAATAGGCGCCGCGTTCGGATCGTTGCTCGCCTCAGGCACCGCCGGGTCAACGGCTTCCGTCTCAGGCGTGACGACAGAAAAGCCTGTTATTTTGCTATCTAATTTAAATGCCATGCTGTTCACCTATATTCGTAGCTGGCGCTCATGTCTATTTAGAAACGGCAGAAAAGACCGGAACATCGTTGTAAGTATCTCGTCTGCGTTTCTACTCTGCGAATCTCCGCTACTACAGCGCCTAGAGCTTACCGTAGTAGCCCTCTTTCAGCGCATCGTAGAGATTTGCGGCGGTGTGTATTTCACCGTCGTACTCAACTTCATCATTTCCTTTCAGCTCTACCGTGCTGCCGTCTTCCATTTGGAATCGGTAGGTCGTGTTCTCTAAATCTTCCTCTCGTACTAAAACGCCTTGGAAGTTTTCCGGGTTGAAACGGAAAGTAGTGCAGCCCTTCAATCCCTGATCGTAGGCGTAGAGATAAATGTCTTTAAAATCGCCGTAGTCAATATTCGTAGGCACATTGATTGTTTTAGAGATTGAAGAATCGACCCACCGTTGCGCCGCTGCCTGCACATCTACATGCTGCTGCGGAGTGATAGTGTCGCTGACGACGAAATACTCAGGGACATCCGCTGGCCCCGCATTCGGATCAACCAGTTCACGGTAAGCAAGGAGCTCGTAGGAATACACATCTACCTTTTCCTTCGACTTCTTGCCTTCGCGAATAACGTTGCGTGAATAGTGATGAGCAAAGCTAGGCTCAATACCATTACTAGCGTTATTGGCGAGAGATAGAGAGATTGTTCCCGTGGGTGCTATCGAGGTGTGGTGCGTAAATCGACAGCCCTTCTTGGCAATCTTTGCCACAAGTTCCGGCGCCTCTTCCGCAATTTTTTGCATGTACCGACTGTACTTAGCGAGCAACACCTTGCCGGGAATCTCATCACCGATATCGTAGCCGTCATCGATCATCTCAGGCCGCATGTTCAGCATGTTCGCGTCAACGGTGAAGGTCTCTTCCAGAATTGGGGCACAGCCCTTCTCTTTCGCAAGCTCTAGGCCGATTTCCCAACCGGTGATGGCCAACACCTTAGAAACTTCCTCGGTGAATGCGACCGACTCTGCGCCTCCGTAGGGAATACCCAGCAAGCTGAGCGTGGAGCCTAAGCCAAGGAAACCCATACCATGGCGACGCTTACGCTCGATTTCACCGCGCTGATCATCAAGAGCAAGACCATTGATCTCCACTACGTTATCGAGCATGCGAGTGAACAAGCCGACTACTTTACGGAACTTATCCCAATCGAACCGTGCTTCCTCGGTAAACGGGTCTTCTACGAACAGCGTCAGGTTCACAGAACCTAACAAGCAGCTGCCATAGGGAGGAAGAGGCTGTTCCCCACAAGGATTGGTCGCACGGATTTGCTCACAGAACCAGTTGTTGTTCATCGTATTAACCTGGTCGATGAGGATAAAACCAGGCTCGGCATAGTCGTAGGTCGATGCCATGATCATGTCCCAAAGACGCTGGGCTCGGATCGTCTTATACACCTTACAGGCGACTAGCCCCTCAGCGTTGTGAATGTAGTCGCTACCATTAGGAACGTAGCGCCACTCGACCTGATCGGGATCATTGAGATCCAACTGACTGTGCTCTTGATCATTCTCTGACAGTGGGAAAG
>JBCCQO010000068.1:0-11712 GCA_039024595.1 Pseudomonadota bacterium
CATTTCTTTTGGATCTGGGTTCACGCCGGCTTCTTCTTCGGCTTCGCGTGCGGCGGCATGTCTGGCTGCCTCATCTTCATCGCCGCTCGCCAGAACTCGGTCCTGTTCCTCCACGGCCCCGCCAGGAAAAACCCAAAAGCCACCAGCGAAAGCCAACTTTCGGTTTCGCCGCACCATCAAGACTTCGAGTACGGAGGACCCATCGCGCAACAGTACGACCGTGCTTGCCGGTCTGATAGGAATCGATTCCAACTCACTCATGCCCCATTAGCTCCAGCAAGCCCAGGACCGTGGCCTCAACGCCGAGGGTGACAGATGGTTCCGGCTCGATCTTAAAGATAGGCGAGTGATGGGACGGAATGGCAGCACCGCCGGATGCAGCAGCTGCAAAGGCTGCTGGCGCGGTTCCGCCCACCAGAAAATAGGTACTGGGTATATAGGGATCATTGGTGAAAAAAGGAAAGTCCTCCGAACCCATGCCTCTGCGTTTTTTGTCCCACATCACGTCGGACCCAAGCTCCGTCTGCCACAAAGCGCGAAGCTTTTGTGTCAATTCGGTGTCATTGAAGGTCACCGGAACCGATTCATTGGAAACGATCACTTCTGGCAGTTTGTCGTCCGGCAAGCCAGCGGCCCTGCCCATATTTTCTGCAATCCGCTGGATCCCCTCTAAAAGTAACTCCCTGTTACTGGGATCGTCGTTCCGGACCGTCAGTTGCAGGTGAGCTCGATCGCTGATGATGTTGTGCTTTGTTCCCGCATGAAAAGCCCCTACCGTGACGACGCCCGCATCTCTCGGAGCCATCTCTCGGCTCACAAGAGTCTGCAAGGCCAGCACGATCTGCGAGCCCAACACAACCGGATCAACCCCCGTATGGGGACTGGCACCATGCGCACCTACGCCGTGGACAATGATGTCGACGGTGTCGGCACCGGAAAACTGAGCTCCGACCGCAGCGCCTAGTTTGCCAGTGGGTACGCCACTAGACACATGAAACGCCATTGCCATGTCTGGCTTTCCAAAGCGCTCCCAAAGATCGTCTTCCATCATTGCTCGAGCCCCTGCGATACGCTCCTCCGCCGGTTGCCCGATCAGCATGAGCGTGCCGCCCCATTCGGCTCGGCGAGCGCTCATCTGACGGGCAGTTCCTACCAAGCTGGTGATGTGAACGTCATGGCCACAGGCGTGCATGACGAAGACCTCGTTGCCACTTGGATCTATTTGCTTCGCTTTTGAAGCGTAGGGAAGCCCGCTTTTCTCTTCGACAGGAAGGCCATCCATATCGGCGCGCATCATCACCAGGGGACCAGGCCCGTTCTCCAGTAGCGCTACGATGCCGGTACCACCAACTCCTTCGGTCACCTCAAAACCAACACTGCGCAGCTCCTTAGCAAGCCGCCGCGCCGTCTCGGTTTCCTGGAAAGACAATTCCGGGTTTTCATGAAAGTGAACAAACAAAGCGCCCAGATGCTCCGCATAGTCTTCAGCGACCGCGGTGTGGAGGTCCGCCGTGTTGGAAGCGTTCACTGACACGATCTGGCTCGCAAGAAAACCGAGTACGATAGCCAGGCACGAACGAAGCGGACTGCGGCTGAGTTTCATGCTCGTAGAAAGGCGCCTTGCTTGGGGCGGCTGGAACTTATCCGCGGCTTTTTGTTTTGCTACGGTGCAAGCGCAAAAGTCTTGCCCCAGCTCTGTGCTTGGAAAATGAATATGCATTGCTGCGGCCCTTGTTTATTAAAATCGTTATGCGCTGATGCTTCGCAAACGGAAGACTCACACAGCTCAACTGAGTGACATGGAGGTATCGAAACCAAGGCGTTGAGCCCTCTCACGGGCAAGGTCTTTGTCTTCCTCTCCACGAGAGCTGATCCACAGGTTGGCGGACCGAGTGCCGGAGCGGCAAAATGCCAGGACTGGACGGGTATTATCGTCGAACAGCGCTTTCATGCGCTCTATTTCCGTGCCTGGATAATTGAAAGCGTTTACCGGGAAGTGGTGATACTCGAGTCCAGCGGCCTCCGCGGCCCGCCGCAAGCTTTCTGCATCGGGCTGCCCCGGAACTTCATTATCGGGTCTGTTGTTGATGACAACCTTATAGCCTTGGCCGGCGATTTCATTCATATCGGC
This sequence comes from Pseudomonadota bacterium, assembly GCA_039024595.1. Taxonomy (GTDB): domain Bacteria; phylum Pseudomonadota; class Gammaproteobacteria; order Pseudomonadales; family Halieaceae; genus Congregibacter. Next base: position 2,132 of record JBCCQO010000068.1, read on the forward strand.
AGCACTCACCTGAGGCGAGGTTGCGACTGTCTCCGTAAGACGAAAAAACCTCACGCCCTCTTGCATCAAACACACTCCAAATAAGCTGATTGCTACTGAGTATAGCAAGGACTTAAGTTAATCAAGGCAGGCCTGTTATTCCGTCAAATAGAAGCTTTCCACCCACGATCACAAGAAAAACTGAGATGATACGGTAATAGCTGTCGGCGGGAGATCTTCGTACGAGAAAGCGCCCAAACAGGACACCTAACGGTGCGATGGGCATTAGCACCAACGCAAGGAGCAGATTTTCGCCAGCAAACAAGTCCAGTGCATAGTAGGCAGGCAGCTTCGCTAGGTTCACGACCAGGAAGAAAACGCCAGCGGTACCCGCATACACTACCGGAGGTAAGCGCTTAGGCATTAGGTACATTGCAAACGGTGGGCCACCGGCGTGAATGCTGAAGCTCGTAAAGCCGGCGACAGCACCAAAGAATGTTGCGGGCACAGCACTATGGGCCGAACTCTGCGCACTCCTAAGCGATAAAAAAAACTGCAGACCAAAAACAATGGCAACGGTGCCCACCAGTACACGGGTAACCGCCTCATCCATGATATCGGCAAAAAGCCAGCCTGCGACCACACCAAGGAGCGCGCCTGGTAACAGCAGTTTCAAGGCCCTTTGATCAAAGTTACCGCGATAGCTGTAGACGACCACGAAATCCATTAGCACAAGTATCGGTAGCAAGATTGCAGCGGCGCGAGTCGGAGCCATGACGAGGGACATCAACGGCACCGCAAGAATCGCGATTGCGCCGCCAAACCCACCCTTAGCGATGCCGTAGAGGAGTACCGCAGGTACGCTCACGGCATAGAAGCTTAGGTCAGTTAGCATTCGCTTGAATCACTGGCCTAGGGTATTAGACCCAATTCGCCATGCAGCACATCCAGTATCGCCTCACGAGGTCGTTCTGGAACCGCTAACCTGTGATCGAGTATCGCCGTTGCCTCATCGAGATAGAGCCTTGAGACCGCTTCGAATAGCGAATCGGGTAAGGCGTGACTGGCAGCAAAGCTTTTTCGCTCCTCCATCCGCTTAGGATTCAACAGCAATTCTGGATCCGGAACATGCTCTAGTAGCGCCTGGCGAAAGAACTCCTTGCTGTACTCTTTCGGGGAGCCGTTCTGCCAGTCCGACTCCAGCCAAAAACGAGAAGAATCGGGTGTACCAACCTCGTCCATCAACAGCAACTCCAAATCACCACCGATTGACGGAGCCAGGCCAAATTCAAATTTCGTATCGACAAGCAAGCGACCACTCCGGGCGAGACCTTGCTCTATAGCGCTAAAGCCATCGTTTAAGGCGCGCCGACAGCGATCAAGGTCCTCCGGACTTCTCAAACCAAAAGTTTCGAAGTGGCGAAGGATTAATTCGGGAGCAATGGGGGCATCATCGTAGGCGGGTACCCCCGCTAATCCACTAAACACACCTTTAGTGCTTGGCGTGAACAGCAGGCGATCAAAGCGAGCGTACTGAGACAAGCCATCTGCCAGCGTTTCGCCAGCGATGGATCGCTCACCATTCGCATAGGCCCTCCACAGAGACCCGGTGAGAAAACGTCGGGCAATAGCCTCTAGCAACAGCGGCTTCGCCTGCCGCACTACCCAAAGCATTGGATGTGGCATCTCAAGGAGGTGATGCGCTAGCCCTGAGGCAGCTGAAACCTCGGCAAACCAATGCGCCGCGATTTTATTCAGTGCCGCCCCTTTGCCGGGAATTCCCGCCATCGACTGGGAATGCCAGGCGCAATCAAAAGCGGAAATCCGATCGGAAATCACCATAATCGCGATCGCGGATTCGGGCTTTACCTCATAGCCTCTTTGCTCAATAAGACGAGCGGAGTCGTTTTGAGTGAGGAAATACACCGACCGTACTTTGCCACTGTGCACCGGCCTAGCCGTCTTGATGGGCAGATCGTCGGTGCGAGAAAGCACCCTTAGCTGATCGACATTCATAGCCTGCGCCTGCGCTCTTTTAGGTAAGTCAGGCAAGAGATAAAAAGAAGCCGGCGATGGCAGCACTCATCAGGTTAGCTAGAAACCCAGCGAGCACCGCCCGCAAGCCTAGCTGGGCGATAAGTGGCCTCTTCTCTGGTGCGAGCGTGCCCAGCCCGCCGATTTGAATTGCGATAGAAGAAAAGTTCGCAAAACCGCACAGGGCGAAGGACACTACAGCCTGGGTGTGCGCGCTCAGAGTTTCTTTGTCTTCGTAGAAGGATCCAAAAGCGACGAATTCATTTAGCACAAGCTTTTGACCAATCAGATTGCCCGCGAGGGAAGCCTCACTCCAAGGTACTCCCAGTAGAAAGGCAAAGGGACGAAATAGAAACCCAAGAATCAGTTCCAGCGAAAGACCGTCGAACCCAAGCCACGCACCCATCCACGACAGCAGGCCGTTTAAGAGAGCAATCAGCCCAACGAAGGCTAGGAGCATCGCACCAATATTGACCGCCAGAGACAAGCCCTTCGCCGCACCGTTCGCCGCCGCATCAAACACATTTATACTTTCTTCGAAGCGGAGCTCTTCCCCAGACGCATCTGCGACTAATAATTCTTCTTCTGGAACCAGCAGTTTCGCCATTAGTAAGCCGCCAGGAGCGGCCATAAAACTCGCCGCAAGCAAGTATTTCAGCTCTACACCAAGAGCGACGTAACCGGCCAGCACGGACCCCGCAACCGTCGCCATACCCCCTACCATCACCGCGAACAGCTCCGAGCGGCTCATCGAAGCTACGTAGGGCTTGATGACCAGCGGAGCCTCCGTCTGGCTGACAAACACGTTCGCGGTTGCGGACATCGACTCAGCAGCGCTCGTACCCAGCGCCGCTCTAAGACCAGAACCGATAATTCGAACCACCCACTCCATGATTCGTAGGTGATAAAGCACCGCAACCAGTGAGGAGAAGAAGATAATGATCGGCAGCACTTGAAACGCGAAGACAAAGCCAAAGGAGTTTGCACCAATCGGACCAAAAACAAAGTCGATTCCCGCCTGGCCATAGGCAATCACGCTCGACACGGCGTTAGACATCGTTGCCAGGGCGGCCCGCCCCACCGGAAAGTACAGTGCAAAGGCTCCAAGCATCAGCTGCAAGGCAAAGGCGGCGCCCACTGTACGTACCGAAACGGCTCGCACGTTAGTAGAAAAGACGAGCGCTAATGCGGGGAACACAAACATTGCCGACAGGCAAAGAAGCGCCGTACTCATAGCGACAACATCCTCTTCACTACCTTATCGATCATCTTTTTATGCACCGCTTTTTGTTCACTGCTTATTACTCGCAGGCTCGTGGTCTAAGCTGTTAGTAAACTCTGAGCTGAGAACCCGTCGAGCGTTATACTTCGCTAGCTTCACGGACCCGACCCAGAATCGCCCTGCGCACTGTGTCGAGCGCAACGGAATTTCGTCCTCCACCGGTGACCACAAGATCGGCGTGTTCCGCGCTCGGTCTTACGAAGTTGTGGTAGCCAGGTCTCACCGTCGCCAGGTATTGCTGCGCCACCGATTCAATCGTGCGAGCTCTCTCCTGCACGTCGCGCTGCATGCGACGCAACAAGCAAACGTCCAAAGGGGCATCGATAAAAAGTTTTAAGTCGACCAGCGACCGCAGTTCGGCATTTGTAAGCACGAGAATCCCCTCTACGATCAGTATTGGCGCGGGATCAACGCTACGTTTTTCTTCCGCACGGGTGTGCCGTGCGTAGTCATACACGGGTACCTGGACCGAGTTACCTTCCCGCAATACCCGGAGGTGTTGTGCCATCAAATCCTGCTCGATGGCGTCAGGATGATCGTAATTTCGCTGTTCCCGTGCCTGGAAACTAAGGTCCGACTGATCACGGTAGTAGGAGTCCTCTGCCAAGGTCACGACCGAATGCGGTCTTAGGGCGCCGCTCAACTGCTCCTCGAGGGATTGGGCGAAAAGGGTTTTTCCAGACCCGGAGGGGCCAGCTATAGCGACTAAGCAGGGCAACGCGCCTAAACTCCTTTGGCAGATCGATCCGATGACCCGCGCAAGTCTAACGATTTACCACTGTCGGTCCAGCGTCGATTTGACTAACAACGACTAAGGGATCTCTCAGAGGCGACGAAACGCAACAACCCGTCGAAATTAAAATCAGCTTTGAATCTTGGGTGAGCCTGCCCGCTCGGCTACACTCTGCGCGCCAAACAAGACCTATAAACAGGTAAGCACTCATGTGTCGCCGATCAGCCCGCGGGAAAACGCCTTTGTTTAAGACAGCAATGCTTAAGTCAACAGTGCTTAAGACAACAATGCTTAAGACATCAATCGCTAAGCACTTGTTCGCCAAGTCCGCTTTTACAAGTCCTTCAGTGACCCACCCCTCCACTTCTTCTAGCGCAGCTGCACCGGCCTTTCGCCTGTTTCCCTGCCTAGCTTTGGGATGCTTTGCGACTATGGTGACCGCGCAAACGACCGATACGCAAGAACCACTCGTCGAGCAAGTCATCGTAAGCGCGAGCCGGGTGCCGGAATCTGGCTTTGCGCTGGCCCTGCCCTGGTCTCAAATCGACACAGACGCGATAGAGCTAACCGCAGCGGTACATATCAATCAACTTTTGCAGCGCGCCGCAGGCACCTGGATTTCTCGAGGAAATGGTCAGGAGAGCCTCACCGCCGTTCGCTCTCCGGTGCTCACCGGTAGTGGGGGCTGTGGCGCTTTTTATGTAGCCTGGGACGGCATAAGTGTGCGCGGTCCAGGCTTCTGCAACGTAAATCAGCTGTTCGACTTAAACAGCGAGCAAGCCGGTAGCCTCGAAGTGATACGAGGACCGGGAACCGCTGTGTTTGGCGCCAACGCGGTCCATGGAGTCATCAATTCACTGAGTGCGGACCCTGCGATTGGCCCACGCGCACGCTTTGCGCTCGAAGCAGGACCCCATGACTACTACCGCCTCCGCGGAGAACTGCGTCAGAAAGGGGAAGACGCTCAGCTCGGGGTTTATTTTAATGGCACCAGTGACGGTGGGTTTAAAGATGACGCGGGCTTTGATCAGCAAAAGCTCACCGTTCGCCATGACACACAAGGCACCGTTTGGACAACACAGAATGCGGTGGAACTCACTAACCTAAATCAAGAAACCGCCGGCTTTGTGACTGGTTTTGAAGCCTACGAAGATCCGAACTCGCGTCGTCTTAATCCGAACCCGGAAGCATACCGAGATAGCTTTTCTCTGCGTGCCTACTCTCGCTGGGAGCGCGCTGTTGCTCTCGGTCATCTCAGTATCACCCCGTATGTCCGGCGTACCAGTATGGAGTTCTTACAACACTTCCTTCCTTGGCAGCCGACAGAAAAAAACAGTCAGAGTAGTTTGGGATTGCGTTTAGCACTAAGCGAACGAACAGGTGAATTCTGGACATGGCAAGCGGGAATGGACCTCGACTTTACTCAGGGTCGCCTGAGCGAAATTCAAGCGGAACCTTTCAGCCTCAACCAACCGGCCGGTGTGCACTACGACTACGACGTCGATGCAAGCTCCATTGCCGCCTACCTACAGAATGATTGGAAGCTGAGCGAAAAACTCAGCCTAGCGGCGGGTATCCGCGGCGAGTTTAATGAGTATGACTATGATAATCAGGCCAGCGACGGCTCAGCTTGTGTCCCGGAGGCAACAGCCTGCCGATTCTTTAGACCGGGCGATCGCAGTGACGATTTCTTCAACGGCAGTCTGAACATCGGCCTTACCTATGAGCTGAACGATCATGCGAATGCCTATCTTCGACTTGCTCGCGGCTTTCGACCACCCCAAGCGACTGAGCTATATCGACTTCAAGCAGGTCAAAGTATCGCTGATCTAGACAGTGAAACCATAGACAGCATAGATGTCGGTTTTCGTTCCCAGTGGAGAGGCATTACGGCGGACGTGTTTTTGTTTGCCATGGACAAGAGCGACGTCATTTTTCAAGACGCAGATCGCCAGAATGTCAGCGGCGCTGAAACCAGCCATCGGGGCATCGAATTCAGTCTCCGCTGGCAGGGAGAATCGGGCTGGTACGCAGGTTTAGACGGAAGCTTTGCACGCCATCAGTACGAGAGTTCTGCAAATCTACTTGGAAGTCGGATTGACATTGAGGGGAACGATATCGATACGGCACCTCGCGAGTTCGGAAGCGGGCGCATTGGCAAGGTCTTTTCGTTGCCCAACCAAAGCACGCTGAATACCGAACTGGAGTGGATTCATCTCGGAGACTATTACTTAAACCCGGACAATACTGCGGAGTACGAAGGGCACGATCTATTGAACCTAAGGTTCTCGCTCGTACGCAGCAGTGGTCTCAGTGCAGCGGCAAGAATCACTAACCTGCTCGATACGGAGTATGCAGAGAGAGCCGACTTCGGTTTCGGCTCTTTCCGGTATTTTGTAGGACAGCCGCGAGGCGTGTTTTTTGAACTGTCCTATTCAATTGATTAGCTTGTTACTCGGCTACCCTAGTAAGCAAGCCGGGCTAATCGAGCAGGGCTAGTCGTCGTCTGTAACGCTAAGCAAGATAACGCCTAAGAGAACCGCCGACAAAACGCCTGACCCACCGGCTAGCGGGAGTTCGCCGAACACGTCTCGACCCGCCGCCATTGATGCTGTGTTGCTAACGAAAGCAATTAGGCCAACGAGCAGGCCAAGACCGCTCAAAACTTTGGGGCCGCCGGAAGCAGCTGCGCTCTGCGCCATCGCTGCTCTCCCAGCTAAGGCGAACACAATCAGCGCCAAGGCCAGTAAGATTTTTGCCGCGTTGTAGCTGTGGAAGGAAAAAGCAACCACAGCCTTCGCTGCGGGGGTCACCGCTTCAAGCTCCCCCGCCGCTTCATAGAACGGGCCAAACATCGTGAGGCCAACGCCGACCTGCACAACGTTGAGTACAGAGGCTGCTGCAATCGCTGCCCAGGCCAAATGATGACGTTCCGTTTGACTCAATGCCGCGCCAGCTACCGCAGCCATGAGTACGAACAGTAAGCTCTCCGTTCCCCATAAGAACTGTCGCGGCACGTTCGCCTCTGCGACGTACAGGGCGGTGTAAACAATTTGCGTAATCGACGCAGTGAATAGCAGCACCGCCGTCAGCTGTGCATTGCGTCTAAGAGTAAATTCCATAGTTATTCCTATCGTAGTTATTCCTTTCATAGTGGCGAGCGCCCAAATGCTCAGTCCGGCCATATTTTTCCTGTGCCAGCGTGCCATCGCATTTTCTTTCGAGAGTGTGATCTCAAACGCTGCCCTTGCAGCAACAAACAGCCCAATCGGCCGCACTTTGAGTCATTAGATTCGAATTAGTTCATCCGACGTATACCCACCGCACTGCGGACCTGATGCATCAGCTCTCCGCATTCTTCGCGAGCTTTTTCTGCGCCGCGCGCCAGTGTATGTTCGATGTAGGCAGGATCATTGATTAGCCGCTCGTATTCAGCCCTAGGCTGGGAAAGCTCTTCGTTAATCAACTCAAACAGCTGTTTCTTAGCCTCTCCCCAAGCAATGCCTTCTTGAAAAGCAGTGCGCATTGCTTCGGTTTGAACTTCATCAGCAAAAGCACGCCAAAGTTGGAAGACGGTGGAGTCATCGGGGTCCTTAGGTTCGCCGGGCTCAAGCAAGTTCGTTTTGACCTTATTGATAGCCTTGCGGAGTCTCTTCTCACTTTCAAAAAGAGGAATCGTATTCTGATAGCTCTTGCTCATCTTGCGGCCATCCAGACCTTGAAGCACCGCTACCGAGTCGTCTACACGAGCTTCGGGAAGTACAAACAACGCTTCGAAGTTGTGATTGAAACGCTGTGCAATATCTCTAGCCATTTCCACATGTTGTATCTGGTCTCTGCCAACAGGTATATCTTGTGCGCGAAAAAGCAAGATGTCTGCGGCCATGAGCACTGGATAGCCAAACAAGCCCATAGTGATGGCAAAATCTGGGTCTTCGCCTCTTTCGACATTCTCGGCTACTGCAGCTTTATAGGCGTGGGCTCGATTCATGAGCCCCTTCGCCGCAGAGCACTGAAGAATCCAGGTCAATTCGGTGATTTCAGGTATATCCGATTGGCGGTAAAACACCGTGCGCTGCGGGTCTAAGCCTAAGGCTAGCCAGGTAGCCGCTATTTCTAGGGTGGAACGCTGAACTTTCTCCGGCTCATCGCATTTAATGAGCGCATGATAGTCCGCGAGAAAAAAGAATGACTCCAGCTCGTTTTGAGAACTGGAGCGAATCGCCGGTCGAATCGCACCGACGTAATTACCCAAGTGCGGTGTACCCGTGGTCGTGATACCGGTCAGCACGCGACGTGCGTTCATGCTTAATGCTCTCTAATTGCGTAAGTAGGTGAAGTCATGGTTATTGTCGGTTTCGCTAAGGCCATGAAAAGCAAGTAGCCAAGCCTGAACTAAGGCTTGTTCGCTCAGCTATCTGGCAATAAGGAGCCGCGCGCAAAGTACGCTCTCAGAACGTTATACAGCGACCAAGAATCTTCCGAACCTGCAAGCTCACGTATCGAGTGCATAGCGAAGGTGGGCACGCCCACGTCAAGCGTGGTTACACCGAGCTCTCCCGCCGTCAACGGGCCAATGGTGCTACCACAAGCCATGTCGGCGCGCATGGCAAAGCTCTGTACAGTCACGCCGACCTCGCGCGCGATCAGCCTGAAAAGGGCCGCGCCGTCACTGGAACTCGCATACCGCTGGTTTGCGTTTACCTTAATCACCGGCCCGCCGTTGAGAAGTGGCCCATGCTTTGCGTCGTGCTTCTCTCGATAATTGGGATGTACACCGTGAGCGTTATCCGTTGAAACCATCATCGATCGGCGCATAACCGAGGAAAAAGAGCTTTTGCCAACCAGAGTTTCGAGAAGGTGTCGCAGTAGTGGACCCTGTGCACCGGAAGCCGATAAAGAGCCCACCTCCTCATGATCGTTACAGATCAGTAGCTGCCATTCGTCACTTTCGCTGGCTGCGATAGCCCGACAGCCTATATAACAAGATAAGAGATTATCTAAACGCGCAGATGCTAGAAACTCGCCGTGTAAGCCAACATAGCGCGGAGGCTGGGTGTCGTAAAAACACAGCTCGTAGTCAAGCACCTCCTCAACATTGATCGAATCTCGACTCAGTCGGTCCGTTAAGAGCCTGCGAAGGGAAAATTCATCGCTGCTCGCTGACTCCGGTCCCGCTTGTCCCAAACTTGATTGCCCAAAACCTGCTAGCCCCAAGATAGGTGGCATTTGAGTTTGCGCATTCACGGATCTATTTTTGTTGGCCTCCCGGTCCAGGTGAATGGCTAGGCTTGGAATAACGGCAATTGGATCTTTAAAGTCCACCAGGGCAGTCGCGAGTTTGCCGTCGGCAGCCAAATAGCTGACTCGTCCGGCCAGGCTAAGATCTCGATCAAACCATGGGTTTAGCAATGCGCCTCCATACACTTCAACACCAAGTTGCTGATAACCCGCCGCCTCTTGCTCCGGATTTGGCTTCACCATCAGACAAGGGCTGTCCGTATGGGCACCCACCATACGCAGCCCTCCTTCCGCGAGCGGTCGACGCCCGGG
>JBCCQO010000069.1:0-11698 GCA_039024595.1 Pseudomonadota bacterium
TACAACATGGCCTTCTCCCGAGACGATTTGTCCGGTGTGAAAGTCATTGACGTTACTGCCGACATCCACGATCTCACCCACAAACTCGTGGCCCACGACCATAGGAGTCGGGATGGTCTTTCGCGCCCAATCGTCCCATTTGTAGATGTGAACATCGGTTCCACAGATCGCGGTCCTCAGCACACGGATCAGGACATCGTTGATACCAATTTCCGGTTCGGGGACGTTTTCTAACCATAGACCCGGTTGGGCCTCGCTTTTGACTAGCGCTCGCATAAATCCAATATAAGAGAAAATTTCCAATATTGTGCATGCTCGTGTGTGCGATGACAATGGCTTGAGGAAGCAAACACGTCTTGCGTATAGCAGCGCGAAGCCGCGATCATGCGCCCGTGTCTGGCCGAAAACGTTTACTGACCTTTAGTGATGCCCAGCTTGAAACGAATTTTTTTACTGGTGGCGATGGCCCTATTAACAGCTTGCGGTGGCGATGAGCCGAAGGGCGGCGAACGGATACGCCAGTTCACCCAGGGTATGAGCTGGCAGGACGGCTTTCTGCCACTGTATTTAGACGAGAGAAAAGGGCGCGTATACCTTCTTCTACGCAGCAGTGAACTCGAGTTGCTGTATCAGGAGAGCTTGCCTCGAGGTATTGGCTCTAACGATATCGGCATGGATCGTGGTGAACTTGGTGAGCGTACGGCGCTGGTGCGTTTTGAGGCTGCCGGTGAGCGTGTCCTGCTGAAGAAACTGAATCTCCGCTATCGCGCAGACTCGCAGAGTGAAGCGGAAAGATTAGCCGTTGAGCAGGCGTTTGCCAGCTCTGTCCTTTGGGGCTTTCCCGTTGTGGCTCGTGACGGTCAGCAACGTTTGCTGGATGCTACGGATTTCTTACTGCGCGATTCCCATGGAGTCGCGCGGCGCTTGAAAGCTATGGATGAGGGTAGCTATCAGGTTGAGTCCAGTCGTTCCGCGCTTTACTCCCCGCGAACGCGGGCATTCCCTCGCAATACGGAGCTAGAGGCGCTGGTCACGCTGATTGGCGAGAATCCGGGCAAAGAGGTCCGATCGGTGGTGCCTGATCCGTTGGCGATCAGTGTCCACATGCATCACAGCTTTATCGAACTTCCCGACTCAGGGTACCAGCCGCGTCGCTTTCACCCGCGCTCCGGCTTTTGGTCTCACGAGTACGCTGACTATGCGGCTCCCCTCGGCGCTAGTCTGGCGCGGCGCGTGATTCCGCGTCACCGCTTGCTTAAGGCGAACCCTAAGGCGGAGGTGAGCGCCCCCGTGGAACCGCTCATTTACTATCTTGATCCCGGTATTCCAGAGCCCGTGAAGGGCGCGCTGCTCGAGGGCGCGTCCTGGTGGAACGAGGCGTTTGAAGCCGCTGGCTTCGAAAACGCCTTTCGTGTCGAAGTCTTACCTGAAGATGCGGATCCGATGGATGTCCGCTACAACGTGATTCAGTGGGTTCATCGTTCAACAAGAGGTTGGTCTTACGGGGCCAGCGTTGTGGATCCCCGAACGGGTGAGATTTTAAAGGGTCACGTCACCCTCGGTTCTTTGCGCGTGCGCCAGGATCTTTTAATCGCTCGCGGCATGACGGCGCCCTTTTTGGAGACTGAGCTACCGCAAGGCGATGCCTCAGCCACTAGTAGTGAGAAGGCAGCGAGCGGCGAAAGTAAAGTCGACGACGCTGCCATCGCTATGGCGCTGGCGCGGATTCGACAGCTGTCTGCTCATGAGGTGGGCCATACCTTGGGGCTGGCTCATAACTTCGCCGCCAGCGCTCGTGAGCGCGAGTCGGTAATGGATTACCCCTATCCGCAACTAATGCTGAGTGAATCGGGGCCGGTTGAGGTAGCTAGCGCCTACGCCTCTGGCATTGGAGCCTGGGACAAGCGAGCAATCCGCTATGGCTATGCGCAGTTCGATGAGGCGGGAGAAGACGAGGCTCTCCTGGCGCACATCGACACAAACGATGCGCTTGGCTTCGAATTTATTTCCGACCCGGACTCAAGGTCGATCGATGATTTCCACCCTCGGTCCCATCTTTGGGATAACGGGGCGGAGCCGGTGGCAGAATTACAGCGGTTGCTTGATCTTCGAGCCTATGCGTTGAAGCGCTTTGGAGCGGGTGTTTTGACGAACGAAGCACCGCTGAGCGATCTTCAGGAGGCTATCGTTCCCGTTTACCTATACCACCGCTATCAGGTAGAGGCCGTGGGTAAGCTCGTCGGTGGAAGCGACTATAGCTATGTTCTGAACCGCGATTCCGTCGCGGAGCCGGTGTCACCGATCAACGGTGATCAACAGCGCATGGCCCTTGAGGCACTGCTTTCGACGCTCGAGCCCGGTGTTCTTGTGTTGCCGAAGGCCTTGCTGAGTCAGATTCCTCCCAAAGCCTACGGCTATCAAAGAAGCCGTGAGAGCGCTCCGGCACGGACCGGTGCAAGCTTCGATCCGGTAAGCCTAGCCGAGGCGGCTGCCGAGCAGACGCTCGCCGTGCTGCTTCAGCCAGAAAGATTAGCCCGGATCGCGCTACAAGGAGCCCTAGACGAGACCCAGCTCTCACTCGCAGAGGTGTTTTCGGCGCTCAAGGATTCCGTGCTGCTTCCCGAGTATTCAAGCCTAGCCGGTGCGGTTGATCGGCGGGTAGGCAGTTCGCTTCTACGTCGCTATCGCGAGCTCATGGGTGACTCGTCGACCGCACCCGAGGTACGAGCGGGTGCGCGCGCGGCGCTTTTGGAAGCGCAGCGGTTGTTTCGTGCTCGACATCGATCCAACGACACTTATCGGCGCTTCTACGACTTTGAACTCTGGCTGATTGACCGTGCGATGGAAGGAGTTGAAAACCATTCCGAAACACCGCCGTTACCAATTCCGCCCGGAAGCCCAGTTGGGTCGGCGCTATGAGCCTGATTCCGGCGGAGGCTAGCCTGCCTGTTATGGCGAGCTTGTTCACGATCAGTGGCTTGGCCTTCGCCCTTGAAAAGACTCGCTTCGGTGCGCAAATAAGCGGCGCGGTGCTTGCTATCTTGTGCGCCATTCTTGCCTCGAACATCGGTTTGATACCGTTTGCCTCCCCCGCCTACGACTTTGTGTTTACCTACTTTGTTCCGATTCTGCTGCCGCTATTTCTCTTCCAGGCAAATTTAAAGCGGATCGTTTTCGAGTCGACTAGGCTCACGCTCGCGTTCCTGATCGCCAGTATCGGTACGGTAGCGGGCGTGACCATCGCGGCCTTAAGTTTGGATTTGAGTGCCTTAGGGGCTGCAGCGAACCTGGCCGATAGCCAAAGAGAGCCTGCTATCGCTGGATTGTTTGCCTCGACCTATATCGGGGGATCCGTCAACTACGCTGCCCTAGGCGAAATCACCGGTCTCAACGCGGATTCCTCGTTCTTCGCCGCCGCCACTGCGGCCGATAATCTATTCAGCGCGGTCTATCTCGCTTTTCTTGCTGTGCTTCCCGGCTGGCGCTTGGTAGCACGTTTCTTTCCCGCCTACGAAACTGCTTCAAACGCCTTGCAGTCATCGAGAGCGGACGTCCAAGGGGCGGCTGAGATTGAGAAGACCGGAACGATCAGCGCAGCGAGTCTGTGTATGGCGATTGCGACGTCTATGATTATCGTGGCTACTAGCGACGCGCTGCTCGCTTCGATTGACGCAAGCTCTTGGCGCTACGTCATGATTACCGCTGTCACTCTAGTACTCGCGACCGTTATTCCGAACCTCGCCGCGCGACTCGCGGGGGCTTTCGAGCTAGGCGTTTGCCTTTCCTTTGTATTTTTTGCCGCGATCGCGGCGGGCGCTGATGTCCCGGCCATGCTGGCCGTGGCGCCGCTGTTGATTGTATTGGTGCTGGTTTTGCTTAGCGTGCACGCGGTGGTGTTGCTGATCCTCGGACGGGCGTTTCGCTTAAGCATACCGGAGCTTGTTATTGCCTCGAACGCCGCCGTTCTTGGCGCGACTACTGCTCCGGCGCTTGCCGCTGCGAAAGGCTGGCGGGACCTGGTTACACCGGCCGTGTTGGTCGGTGTGCTTGGCTACGCGCTTGGTACTCTCGTGGGAACGGTGATCTTTAAGAATTGGGGCGCTTTTTTGTAGGTCCTCCCTGGCTTATCCGGCGAAACCAGAGCCTAGATCCTTGGGTGCGAACCGAATCAGACGACTATCCTCAACCGCTGCTGTGCGGTGGTGGACGATCGCTTGATAGTCAGGATTGGTTACCATCGCTAAAAAAGCACCGGCTGTGGGATAGCGAGCTACAAAAGCTATTTCCCAATCTTTGTCGGTTGGCCCGGTGAGCATACATTCTTGCGAACCTCGCCAAACAATCTCGCCACCCAGTTCCCGAAAGATTGGACCACTGTGCTCGCCGTAGCGTCGGTACGCTTCTTCGCCGCTGCAAGTTTCTCCGTCTTCGTAGACAGCGATTTCCTTTAGACGAACTAGGTTAAGCATCATCACGGGCTCATCCCGTGGCAGCGCTTTAAACGCGTCGAATTGTTCTCGGCTGGGGTTGATGTAGTTCATAAATGGCCTCCACGATTAGGGCCGCGACTTTGACAGAGCAGCTAGCTAAGGTCTAGTTCGGGCGTGGCTGGGGTCTGGCCTGGGTCTGGCGAAAATCTCGGGAAGAACAATCAAAGCTTTCGTAGCGAAACCCTAAAGAGCCTCTCAACCCCCGCAAAGCACCAGCGGCCTAAAACCGGTGAACGCGGTAAACTTGTGCACCGATTGGTAACGAATAAGACATGAACGAAAGTAATAAAACTAGCCCCGCAACGCTTCGCCCAAGTACGCGCCTCATTCATACTGGGCGGCCAGATTCGCGCACTGTGAGTGCTCCTGTGTATCACGCATCCACGGTCTTATTTCGCGACTACCAGGAGCTTGTCGCGCGCGAGGCCGCACCCAATGACCGGGCCCACATGTATTACGGTCGTAAAGGCACGCCCACCACTAGGGCGCTTGAAGACGCTCTAACAACCTTGGACGGTTCTCTAGGAGCGATCTTATCGCCTTCTGGTGTTGCATCGATTACCGATGTTCTACTGTGTTTCCTCAAGCCGGGTGATGAGCTATTGATGGTGGATACGGCCTACGGGCCGACGCGTCGTTTCTGTCAACGGAATTTGGCAGAGCGGGGTATTAGCACCCGCTTCTATGATCCGCTGCTGGGGTCGAATATCGAGGCCATGCTGCAGCCAAATACGCGTATGATTTTTATGGAGTCACCAGGCTCAGTGACCATGGAAGTGCAAGACGTCCCCGCCTTGTGTGACGTGGCGAGAGCAGCGGGCGCGCTTACCGCCATTGATAATACCTGGGCCACACCGCTGCTGTTCAATCCTCTGGATTTTGGTGTCGATCTTGCCATTCAGTCGGGTACCAAGTACCTGAACGGACATGCGGATTGCTTTTTTGGCGTGACCACTAGCAGAGATCGGTCGTTGTTGGATGCACTATCTCGCTATACGCAGACAACGGGCTCTCATCTTGCGCCCGATGACGCTAACCTCGCGCTCCGCGGCCTGCGTACGCTGCCGGTTCGCCTCGCGCAACACGAGCAAAACACAAAGCAGGTATTGAACTGGCTTAGTGTTCGACCGGAAGTCACCAGGGTATTGCACCCAGTCCAGCCCGGGCATCCAGGTCATAGCTGTTATACGCGAGATTTCAATGGCAGTAGCGGATTGTTCTCCTTAGTTCTCGCGCTTGAGACAGAAGAAAACTTGGCACGTTTTGTCGATACACTCAGACTGTTTGGAATAGGCTTCTCTTGGGGCGGGTTCGAAAGCCTATGCTTACCGATGCAGGCAGAGCGATCCGTGAGCAGCTTTTCCTTGGGAGCGGGCGAGTTCTTGGTGCGTTTACACATCGGTTTAGAGGATGCGGAGGATCTTATGGCCGATTTGGAGAATGCGTTCACTGCGGCGGCTCGCTGATGGGGTGTTGTTGTTGATGGTATTGGTAACTGTGGAGCAGAGATCGACCGATGCTTGAATTTCCCCAACACAAAGCAGCTGACACGCCTCTTTACCGGGACGATACGGACACGCCGCTGCCCGAGAAATTGAACCCGCGAACGAGGTACGCTTTTTTCTCAACGATCGCGACCGGGGGTAAGTCCCTGATCAAATCCTGCCGTGATCTGCATCTAGGCCGGACGATTTGCTATAAGACACTCCGACCCGAGTTCGCGGAAGACCCCATCGAGTCCAATCGCCTGCTGCGTGAGGCCCGGATTTCCGCCAATTTGCAGCATCCGAACTCGATGCCAACCTACGAAATTGGCCGTGATGCACGCGGCCACTACTACTTCACCATGAAACTGGTACACGGCTACACGCTTCGCGAGGTGTTCAACTTCCGCGAACGCTATGATCTGACCCAGCTCATCGATGTGATCATCCAAGTGGCCTATGCGCTTGGGTATGCGCACTCGAAAGGCGTGCTGCATCGGGACGTAAAACCGGACAACATACTAATCGGTCCCTATGGCGAGGTGCTCTTACTTGACTGGGGTTTAGCCAAAGTTTGGGACAAAGACGATTCACTCGTTGACGACGAGTCGGGTGTCGTTGAAAAGCGAACGTTGCCGGGAATGACCGGTGAGGCAAAGCTTCAAGGCACCGTGATGTACATGTCCCCGGAGCAAATCGATCGGGATCCGAACATTAGGTTTCGCTCCGATCTCTATAGCCTGGGTGCGCTGTTGTACGAGACTCTCACCGGGGTAACTCCGTTTCAAGGAGACCACGTTCAGACCTTGCTCGGACAAATTCGTAACGACATTCCCCCTGATCCGCGCACTCTCGGTGAGGAGATGATTCCCGATGCGCTCGCCGACTTGACGATGAGTTGCCTGCAGAAGGATCCGGCGTTGCGTCCGGCTTCCGCCGAAGATGTTGTTCGCAGCTTAAAGGACAATTGGTAGTTATGAGTGCTGCCGGCGCTAGCAAGCGATTGCAGGGTTCACGCCCGCTCGCCTGATGCCGTATATCAATTTTGCGCAGCTGGAGCAGATCGAAAGCTCCATAGGCAGGGATAGATTCATCCACTGGCAGAGCGCGGCGCACAGTCATATCGGTCATGTCCGAGACATCAACGAAGACGCGTTTCTCAACGCCTCCGAACAGGGGCTTTGGGTTGTTGCAGACGGTATGGGCGGTCTCGCGCGAGGTGACTATGCGAGTGGTGTCGTTGTTGAAGGACTTCTGCACTTTTGCCGCGCAAGCTCCGCAGCGATCAGCATTCGTGATCTGGAAATGAGGCTGCGTTTAGCGCACGACGACTGTAGAAATTCGTTCCAGGGAGAGCGCGTGGGTTCCACGGTCGCCGCGATGTTCTCGTACCACGATCACGCGTTTTTCCTATGGGCTGGGGACAGCCGAATCTACCGCTTTAGGGACGGTCAGTTAACGCAGTTGACCGATGATCATACGGTTGCGCAGGAGCGCCACAGGAGCGGCGAACTAAGCGGACTACAGGCTCGTATCCATCCATCGGCACATGTGCTTACCCGAGCCGTAGGGGTTCACCAAACGCTGTACTTGGATCTACAGTACGACCGAGTCCTCAGTGGTGACCGCTATTTGCTGTGCAGTGATGGTTTGTACCAAGGTGGGGAAACAAAGGAACTGGAGAAGGCCTTAGGTTCGGGCGATAGCACGCAGTCCCTGCAGCGCCTTATCAGCCAAGCACTAGAAGCCGGTGGCCGTGACAACATAACGGCGATCGTTGTGGATGCTAGCGACGGGCCGTGAGCGCGACGACGAAATATTGATTATACGCTCCGATGTCTGCTGCTGCGGTTGCGAATCAGTCACGAATAACGCGTTATGCAGCGATGAAGAACGGAATAGGGCGTCCTGATGCAGCATGCAGAGAGCGAGAGCGTTATGAACTTCTAACCCTGTTACAAAACTGTCGCAATATCTGAGCGTGTTTCATTTATCATCTGCTCTTCCATGCAAGCGACCATAGAACCAATCAGAGAACCAACCACAGAACAAACCATAGAACACAGCAAAGTATTTGTATCGTCTCAATTGGAGTAAGCACTATGTTTGAGAAATTGCTTAAGAAATTTACCTTCCGGGTCGCCGCCTTACTGCTCGCTTTTATGCCGCAGGCTTATGCGGATCATAATGGCTCATTGGCGGATATCATCGATGCACGGAGCGATGAGGTAAAGGCGAGGGATGAGTTTCGGCATCCGCTCGAAACCTTAGAGTTGTTCGGGATCGAGGAAGGTATGACCGTCATCGATGCCTTACCCGGGAGCTGGTACGGAGAGATTTTAGCGTCGCTGCTTGGGCCGGAGGGTAAGTATGTCGGTATACGCTATGGCGAGTGGTTCTATAAGGGACGCTATGGAAACGAAGCGGCCGAACGATGGAGTGCAGCCCAGTCGTTTTTGACCGACTGGCCGGCCGCTGCGGGTGAATATGCTGGAGATCAAAGTCCCTCCGCTGAGGCGTATTTTTTCCCCGGCTTAGCGGATAGCCTTGATGGAACGGTAGACGCTGCGCTCTTTATTCGTGCGCTCCACCACACCAATCGTTTCGAGTCGAAGTACTTAGACCTCACCGCAGCCGATGCCTATCGTGTGCTTAAGCCTGGCGGTATAGCCGGGGTCGTCCAGCATCGTGCACCGGAGGACTCCGACGAAGCTTGGGCCCAGGGGCAAAACGGCTACCTGAAGCAGAGTCGTGTGATCACCGCGTTTAAAGAGGCCGGCTTTGTGCTCGAAAACGCGTCGGAAATTAACGCCAATCGAAAGGACCAGCCCTCGTCAGAAGATCGCGTGTGGCGCCTTCGTCCGTCCAGCGATTCACCTGAGGCGATGGCGATAGGTGAATCGGACCGCATGACTCTTGTCTTCAGAAAGCCTTGAGTACGAACAGTACAACGTCCCTCGACGAGGAGAAGGACGCCGGCGAACACAAAGAGGCGATGAAGCAGCGCCAGGCGGAACACCGCAAGCGCCAGCGAGAGCTGCGCGATCCGGACCGGGGCCTGGTGTTGATTCACACCGGCCCTGGCAAAGGGAAATCCAGTTCTGCCTTTGGAGTGATAGTACGAGCGCTGGGTTGGGATCAACGGGTCGGCGTCGTTCAGTTTATAAAGGGCAAGTGGCAGACCGGAGAGCGCAAGTTCTTCCAAAAGCTCGAAGACACAGTGGATTGGTTCACGATGGGGGATGGCTTCACCTGGGATACGCAGAGTAAAGAAGCCGACACGCAGGCCGCGCGCCTGGCCTTTGATCGCGCCAAAGCGATGTTAAGCGGCGGAGTCTACGATCTTGTGGTGCTCGACGAGATTAATATTGCGTTGCGCTACCGGTACCTTACGGTAGACGAGGTGATAACGGGTCTCGAACAGCGTGATCCAAAAACCGGCGTGATACTGACCGGACGAGATGCCCCGGAAGCGCTGTGCAATTACGCCGATATGGTCAGCGAGATTCAGGAGCGTAAACATCCTTACAAAGCCGGTATTCGCGCTCAGCGGGGCATCGATTACTAGTCAGCAAGTGCTTGCAGCCTTTTTGGTGTTCGTATGCCGACGAAGGGAGGGTGAACGCTCGTGAGCGCTCGCGCGCTGATGTTACAGGGTACCGGTTCCGATGTGGGTAAATCCGTGATGACCGCTGCACTGGTGCGAATTGCCGCGCGTCGTGGAGTGTCGGTTGCACCCTTCAAGCCGCAGAACATGTCCAACAACGCGGCCGCCTGCGCCGATGGGGGCGAGATTGGTCGAGCGCAAGCCTTGCAGGCGCAAGCTGCGGGTCTTGATCCCCGCGTAGACTTCAACCCTGTGCTCCTCAAGCCGCAATCTGATAGAACATCACAAGTTGTTCTCCACGGACGCGCGCTTTCGGCTCAGAACGCTCGGGACTACATGCGCGATCGCAGACAGCTACTTGAACCCGTTATGGAAAGCTTCCAGCGGCTTAGCGCGGAGTTTGACCTAGTCCTCGTGGAAGGGGCTGGCAGTGCCTCGGAGGTGAATCTACGCGACGGAGACATCGCGAATATGGGGTTTGCTCGCCGAGCAGGGGTGCCGGTCTGTCTCGTCGCCGATATTGACCGTGGTGGTGTGATTGCCAGCTTGGTAGGAACACAAGCGGTATTGGAGGCGGCAGATGCGTCGATGATCGTGGGTTACATCGTCAATAAATTTCGCGGCGATCCGCAACTGTTCACCGGCGGCCTCGATGCGATTAGGACCCACACAGGCTGGCGGTCTTTTGGCGTTGTGCCTTGGCTGCCCGCAGCGGCTCGCCTACCGGCAGAAGATGCTGTCGTGCTTGAGTCCCAGCGAGCAACAGAAACCGGATCTCTAAACATCGCGGCGCCCATGTTGTCGCGCATGGCTAACTTTGACGATGCTGATCCCTTGAAGCAGCAAGAGGGTGTTGCCTTTAATTGGATTCCTCCCGGGAAAACGATTCCCGGCGATTGCGATCTCATCGTTCTGTTCGGAACGAAGTCGACCCTTGGTGAACTCGCGTTCTTGCGGGAACAAGGGTGGGATCACGACATAATTGCCCATGCACGACGCGGAGGGCGTGTTCTCGGTGTCTGCGGTGGCTACCAGATGCTCGGAAAACGAATTCTGGATCCCCAGGGTCTTGATGGTGCGGCTGGCAGCGTGACCGGCCTAGGCCTACTCGACGTGGAAACTACCATGGTCGGTGAGAAAACCGTCCGCCCCGTGACCGGAGTCTGCCGCGCGAGTCATCTCCCCGTGTCTGGCTATGAAATTCACGTCGGTGACACCCGCGGCCCAGATTGTATCCGTCCCATGTTCGAAATCGCCGGAAGAGAGGAAGGGGCTGCCAGTGTCAACGGACGCATAGCGGGTACCTATCTCCATGGGATGTTTGCCAGTGACCGCTTTCGAACCGATTGGTTGGGTCGAGCGAGTTTGAGCACCTTCAACTCCTACGACTACGCAGCATCGGTGGAATCCGCGTTAGAAGCGCTAGCGGATCACGTAGAGAGTGTAGTAGATGTGGATGCACTGCTTGGTGCGGCGAGAACCGTAGCGGGAGCGTCTGCGGCCGTTTGAGTCTCCTTCTTTGCGCACCAGCGCCAGCTCTGCGCAGTAAACTCTGCGGGGATTAAGGCATCTACCGGTAACTTAGAACCTAGGCTTCTGGCCAGCGCGACAGCCTGATTGTCATATTGCGACCTGTCGCGAAAGAACAAGGTCACAAGGGATCCGGTATGCGCAATACCCACTGCATCCACCCGAAAGTCCATTGCGATTCGTTTTACCGCGAAGTAAAAGGCATAGCTTCGCACACGCGCATTCAAGGAAGCAGAGAGATCGATACAGGTGAGGAGATCATCCTCGCTGATGTCGCTGCTTACCGCGTCAAAAATCCTGTCGTATTCCAACCGGTATTGCTTGCAATAGGGTTCCACGTCTTCCGTCGCTATACGCGTCCTGGGCACCACGATTAAAACTTTCCACGACGGAATTGGTTGCACACCCAAAAGACGTCCCTCGTGCCGCTCAACCAAGCAAATACCGTTATAGCTAATGCCGTCGCTACGCTCTACAGCGCTTATGAGCTTGGCCAGCTGCTTGCGATTAAGCGCATACCCGGCGAGCTTCGCGTGAATCAGCGCGGCTGCTATCGTGTCGGCAGTGGAAGTGCCCATACCCGCACA
>JBCCQO010000070.1:0-11537 GCA_039024595.1 Pseudomonadota bacterium
AAGGCGGCTCAGACTTTTTTCCGCGACTTCTCTCCCCGTCCCCGTGATCGGCAACAGACTCGCTGACAATTGCGGATGCATCTATCGAAGTATCGAGTACCGCTACGGGTCGAAACGCGTGCAGCCGCAGCAGTAGCATTTCGAAAGCCGATCGTGCATCGGCGGCGCCCAAAACCATTTCGCGTTCGCGCTGCGCCAGTTCATAGAACAACTGGACGTCCTCGGCAGTGAGCTGCTGCGCCAATTCCACTACCGCGTTGGCGTCGGACTGGGACTGATCGACCGCGTCGGGCAACGCTTGCGCAACAGCGCAACGATGGAGCACGCTGCAGAGCTCATCGACTGCCGCGACAAAGTTGACTCCCAGCTCTGCCATGGACGCGCTGAGATGCAACAGCTGACGCGTATCACCTCGCGTGAGCGCGTCCAGTAAGGAATGAATATGACTGCGATCGACCGTTCCCAAGAGTTCGTTTACCGAGCTCTCTTTGAGTGATCCACCACCGAAGGCAATCGCTTGGTCAGTGAGACTGAGCGCATCTCGCATACTTCCGTCAGCGGCACGTCCCAACTGCCACAGCGCCGCGTCATCGTAGACGATCGTCTCCGCGTCAAGAACCTTGCGTAGGTGGCCGACCACACGCTCGGCCGACATGTTCTTGAGGCTAAACTGCAAGCAACGAGACAGCACCGTAGCGGGCAATTTCTGCGGATCGGTCGTTGCGAGTAAAAATTTTACATGTTCCGGTGGTTCCTCAAGCGTCTTCAGCAACGCATTGAAGGAATGGCTAGAAAGCATATGTACTTCGTCGATCAGGTATACCTTAAAGCGGGAGCGCGTCGGCGCATATTGCACGTTCTCCAAAAGCTCCCGCGTATCTTCTACCTTGGTCCGAGACGCAGCATCGACTTCGATTAGGTCGACGCTGCGGCCCTCATCAATCTCGACACAAGTTGAACAGTTAGGACAAGGATTGGCAGTCACGCCCTGCTCACAGTTGAGCGCTTTCGCCAAAATTCGGGCGATGGTCGTCTTCCCGACACCGCGAGTACCAGTGAATAAATAGGCGTGATGAAGCCGATCGCTGGCCAGAGCATGCCGAAGCGCTTGAACCACATGGTCCTGACCGACCAAATCGTCGAAGACCTTTGGGCGCCACTTTCGCGCCAGCACCTGGTAAGACATTCTCGTTCGCTACAACGCTTTTCTTTTCAAGTTTTACGCTTTTAAAACAGAGACTTATACCTGAAGCGGTTCTACGCCCTGTCTGCCATGAGAACACGATCGTAAACTGGAAGCGGCTCGGACAGCCACACCTCGGCACATGCGACAGCAGCTACCGTTGCTCCCTTCCGGGCCTGGCGGGGTTTACTACCTAGCATTGTGAGGGGACCGCCCGAGCCACCCTGACATACCCACGTTCGGGGGCGCCATTGTCACTAATTGACGAGATCACAGCAAGCGGCGCTTGCTCGCGTAAGCCACAGAGAGGAAGTGCCAGATGGTGGGGACAGCATTTCGTCCGTTTTACATCCAACCCGTCTGGACCGTCGTATATGTTACGACTATTAACATTAATGTTACACTTATTAACATTACTCCAGCGGGTGCCAATGCCATGAATAGGAAATCGACCAAAGCACGTGTTGTCACGACCGTCATCGCGGTCGCTATTGCCAGTGCCACTACCTTCGCTATTAGCGCAGCGCTGCATGCACGAGTCGCCAATGCCGACCGTACCGCGGCCGTACACGCGATGCCTGTGTCTCACGACCGCTTTGAGCTACAAACTGGCTACCAGCGAGAGCATCGTTATCTAGGACTGATACAAGCCGCTACTCGTAGCTTTGTTGGCTTTGAGGTGCCAGGTGCGCTTGACCAAATACATGTACGCGAGGGCCAGCGGGTCGATGTAGGCGCTGCGCTAGCTACCCTCGATAGTGATGCCCTCGTCGCGCGACAGGCCGCTGCGGCGGCGACGGTTGAGCAAGTTTCCGCTGAGCTTGAATTAGCGCGGGCACGAACAGTACGACAAGCTCCTCTAAAAGAGAGTGGCGCGATTTCGGCGCAGACTTTTGATGACACTAGGCTTGCAGAAAAAGCACTGGTATCCGCTCTCGCATCCGCACGCGCGAATCTACGTACGATCGACATCGAGCTGGAAAAGAGCGTGCTTCGAGCGCCCTACGCGGCAATTGTCGGCCGCCAGTTGCTGGATCGGGGGGCGGTTACGCAACCGGGTACACCGGTCTTTTCCCTTGTCTCAACGGTCGAAAGGGAAGCCCATATCGGCATTGCTATCGAGAAAGCAGACAACTTGGTACCTGGGCAGTCTTATCCGCTTCAGCTGAGAGGCGATCTCGTGTCTGCCAAGCTCCGAGCGGTGCGACCGGACGTCAATCCCATCACTATGACAACGGTCGCTATTTTTGACCTGCCGGCTGGCTTAAACGCTTTCGATGGAGAACCGGTCGCAGTGAGTCTTCCGCAGCAAGAGTCGGAGATTGGTGGATGGGTGCCGCTGTCTGCTCTTATAGAAGGCGACCGAGGCGTTTGGAGTGCTCTCGCGATCCGTGAAAGCGATGCCGGCACCTATACGGAACGGGCCGCCGTCGAAGTGATGCATGTTGCCGACGATCAAGCCTACGTGCGTGGCACGCTTATAGACGGTGATCTCATCGTAGCTGATGGTGTGCATCGGATTGCACCAGGAACGCTGGTGGCAACTGACCCTTCCGGCGAGCGTTCCATTAAGGCACAGGTTGCGAGGGTGACGCCGTGATCGCCCAATCGCTTTATGAAAACAGTCGCTACCTTTGGCTAACGATTCTGGTGGTCGTGCTCGTGGGTGCCGCGAGCCTCAAGTCCCTAGGTCGTCAAGAAGACCCGACGGTCACCAACTACGTAGCGAACATCACAACCTTGTTCCCCGGCGCGGAACCGATTCGGGTCGAGACTCTACTGACAAAGCCTCTAGAGGAAGAGATTCGCACTATTCCTGAGGTCAAAGAGGTTCGATCGACCTCAGGAGTCAGCGTCTCGAAGGTCGTAGTCGAACTGTATGACACGCTCTCCGATACGGAAATCGAGCGGACATGGTCCGAGGTGAGAGATGCGGCCGATCGGGCTAAAAAGGCCATGCCCCAGGGCGTTTTAGAACCTGGCTTCGACACAGAACGCTTGGTCGCGCCCGCTCGGATCGTCGCAGTCAGCAATGCACCGGGCTTTGCGGCCTCGGTCCCCCTACTGAGCCGCGTGGCAAGTGATCTCGCGGAGCGGGCCAGAAATTTTCCCGGGGTGCGCAGGGTAGAGCTGTTCGGGGAAGCAGAAGAAGAAATACGCGTGGAAATCGACGAACGCGCAATGCTTGCCCGCGGCATCAGCGTCAATGAAGTCACTCAAGCGCTGCGTGGAGCAGATCCTCGCCTCGCGTCCGGCAAAGCCAGTGGTAGAACAAATGACCTTCTCATTGAGGTTGCCGGTGAGTTTGACTCCGTCGATCGAGTGGCGTCGGTGATTGTACGTACGGATTCCCTGGGCAATGCGGTCCAGGTTGGAGACCTTGCAGAGATATATCGAGCCGAGCAAACACCGCCTAAGGCTGCCGCTCTAGCGAACGGAGAGCGCGGAATCCTTCTTGGCGTCGCCATGAACGAAGGCCTCCAGGTCGATCAATGGGCGGAGGAATTTGACCGTTTTCTTGACGAGTATCGCTCAAGCGCTCCCAGGGGAGTTCTCGTCGAAACCACCTACGACCAAGCCAAATACACCCGCGAGCGATTAAAAGACGTGATGGTAAATTTGGCGATCGGGGTCCTACTTGTTCTGCTCGTTCTCCTGTTCACGCTCGGCATCAGAGCCGCCGCGGTCGTTGCCGTAATTCTGCCCCTGTGTTCTTTGGTATCCATCGTTCTGATGCAACTGATTGGGCTACCGATCCACCAGATGTCGCTGACCGGGCTGGTCGTGGCTTTAGGGCTCTTAGTGGACGGGTCCATCGTGATGACAGACGAGGTGAGAAAAAGACTGCTGGAGGGTAGCTCAGCGCTGGATGCGATTAGCGGCGCCGTATCTCGTTTGCGGGTCCCTCTTCTATCGTCGACCGCAACGACCATTCTCGCCTTTATCCCCATGGTGCTCCTACCAGGAGCAGCAGGTGACTTCCTTGGCTCAATCGCAAAGGCCGTAGTCATTATGCTGGGCTCCTCTTTCATTCTAGCCCTAGTGATCACGCCGGTACTGGCGGCTCGCCTCCTTCCTACCGGTATACAAACGCACCAGCGCTGGTGGGAAATCGGCGTCGATAGTGGCAGGGCTGGCCGACTGCTAGAGAAGGCCTTGCAATGGTCCATAAGCAACCCAGTGGCAGCGGTTGCTCTAGCGCTAGCCTTACCGCTAGCCGGATTTTTTTCATTCCCTACACTTACTGCTCAGTTTTTCCCTGGCACAGACCGGGATCAGATCGTGATCAAAGTCGAGCTTCCCCCAGGACGCTCGATTTACGACACGATGAGCCTTGTTGAGGCGTTGGATGAAAGGCTACATACGGAACCATTGGTTCGCCGTACCGATTGGACAATTGGCGAGTCACCACCGCAGTTTTATTACAACATCATCCGTTCTCGTGAAGGCATTTCCACCTTCGCGCAGGCAATGGTACTCACTCATGACGCGGCCAAAACCGATGCGTTGATTAGGCGCCTGCAGCTGGAACTTGATCGGGAGTTTCCGCAGGCTCGAGTACTTGTGCTCGGTATCGAGCAGGGACCGCCGGTCAGTGCACCGCTTGAAATCGAACTTTACGGTGATGATCTAGAGACGCTGCGCCGCTTGGGCGAGCAATTTAGACTCCGCATGGAGCGGGTCGCGGACATCACGCACAGCACAACAAGCCTAGTCGCCGGTGCGCCGAAGTTGGTTTTTAAGTTAGATGAACAGCGTCTTCGCATGGCAGGTTTGGACCTCTCTACGGTCGCGAGCAGCCTCGATGCTTCGCTACGCGGTCGTACCGGCGGAGAAATCATCGAAGGCAATGAACGGATGCCGGTGCGTGCGCGCCTGCGTGAAAGTGACTGGGCGAGTCCCGAGCAAATTTCCAGCATTCGCCTTCCTCTCACTAAAGCGGTCGGTGATGAGCGCGCTCTTCAAAGTGTCAGCCTGAGCACCTTCGGTGAGTTCGAGCTGGAACCCGCTAGCAGTCCTATATCTAGGAAAGACGGTAATCGGTTGAACCTGATTCAAGGCTTCGTTACTCGGGGTGTGCTTGCAGAGGAGGCGCTAAAAGAGTTGAAAGCGATTCTGGAAGAAGATCCGGTACAGCTACCCGCTGGATACTACTTTCAGTATGGCGGGAACTCAGACGCCCGTGCTTCCGTCGTCCAAAACATCATTGCCCCGATGGGGATGATTGTTGCAGCGCTACTCGCGACGATCGTTCTTACGTTCAATTCCTGGCGCCTCTCAGCGGTCGCCTTTTCCGTCTTCGCGATGTCTATGGGCCTGAGCCTTTTATCCCTCGCCATATTTCGTTACCCCTTCGGTGTGCAGGCACTGATTGGTGTAATCGGCTCGATCGGTGTATCGATCAATGCAGCAATCATCATCATGACGGCACTACAGCTAGACAAAGGCGCAATGCGAGGCGAGAGGGATGCGGTTTGCGCAGTGATAATGGATTCGAGCCGACACATCGTGTCCACCACCATAACGACCTTTGGAGGCTTCCTACCGCTCATTTTGGACGGAGGGCAGTTTTGGCCGCCCTTTGCAATGGCCATAGCGGGTGGTGTGTTGCTGTCTACCGTTGTATCTTTCTTTTACGTGCCGCCTATGTTCATGCTCGTGTACACGCGACGCCATAGACGCATGCGACCGGTTAGCAACAAAAACGATAACAACACCGCTATTGCAGTCTGAATATGGGCGTCTCCAACCTAAAAACCTACCATCATGGTGATCTCAAGAACGCGCTGATCGTTGCGGGAGCGGAGCTTATAGAAGCTTCCGGATCCTTGAATTTCACGATGGCGGACGCCGCGCGAATGGCGGGTGTGAGCAATGCAGCTCCGTATCGGCACTTCCGAGACCGAGACGCGCTACTGGATGCGGTTAGTCAACTCGCCTTTTATGGCTTAGGCGCCGCTGCCAGCGAGGCGGCCGCGCCGTACAAACGCGGGTCAATTGAGCGCATCCACGGCATCGGCGGTGCCTATTTACACTACGTGACTGAAAAGGCCGCATTCTATGATCTTATGTGGGGCGATATCGGTGCTCGTGCCATCGACACAGATAGCTTCGACAAGCGTGCGTCAGGTTTCTACCTACTCATCGACGCGGTCGAATCGTATATGGCAGAGGAAAACATAACCCAAGCTGATGTCATGGATGTTTCAGTAAAGCTGTGGTCGATGGTACATGGACTCAGCTCAATCAAAATGAGCGGTAAGCTAACCCACTTCCATCCACAGGCCGATGTCCCGAAAATGTTGATCAGCGCCACTGGAACGTATATGGCTGGCCTGCGGAGCGAAGCAAAAGGCCAGTAATTTTTCCGCCCCCAACCCCTAGCCGCGGAAGCCTGCAGAGATAATAATGACCTCATGCACAGGCTGATCTCCCCTCCCCTTCAGCTATTTCTGATCTTATCCCTCGCGCTTAGCGCGAGTCCCTCCGTAGCGGCGCATCTTCCAGCCAGTTCAAGCCTCCAAGTGGTCCGTGAGGCATTTGTGGTCAGGGAGTTTGAAAACATTGAGCTCCCTCAGAGTTCGGTCAGGGCGGTTCACGTATGCTCTGACGGTTATCTATGGGCAGGAACTCGAGAAGGACTGGTCCAGTACAAATACGGTCAACAGTTCATCTGGCAGCAGACCATTGATGGAGTAAATGGTCTGCCCTCGGGCATGGTCAATACGATTTACGAAGACGAAGATGCCATTTGGGTCGGTACCGCGCGGGGAGTCGGCGTAATAGGGAACGACGACGACGGTTTTCGCGTAGTGATTCAATCACCGGCCAGTCGCGGGGCCCAACTCGACATTGTTGAAATCGTACCGATCAGCGATCAACTCTACGCGGTAAGCACCAACGGAGAGATTCTTAGACTCAGCCAACAGGGCGCCACTCCGATCCGCGTCCAGTCGAGTGCAGGAGAACCGCTGGATCTCACAACGGCGTTTGTCACCTCGGCGGCTACCCATGACGGACACCTGCTTTTAGGTACAAGCTCCGAGGGAGTCTACCGGTTCAGCCTTCAAGGAGAGCTGGCGATTTTGGAGCAGGTTTACGACGGTATCGGATCGATCGTAAGGCTAACAGTCAGCGACGACCGGCTTGTCTATCTTGACCGCGACGAAGGGCTACGATGGCAGAGCCTGACAAGCGTCCACGATCGCGGTGAGAATAATCCCTTGGCTGGTGGCAGCCACAGCTACTTTCGCTCTATGGATGCGGTCTCTGAACGCAACGCTTGGTTCGGCGCTGGATCCAGCGTCGTTCGCGTACGCGGTGATCAGACCGACGTAGTCCGCCTTCCGGGACGCGGCAACCAAGTCCGTTCGATCAGTGTAGACCGAGCTGGAAACATCTGGATCGGCACTTATTATGGCCTTTTCTACGCACTCGATTCGGAATTCGAAGTGCTGCGCACACCCTCTGTCGATGATACGGCGACCATCGCTGCCCTGGCTCATGCAAACGATCGACTGTACGTTGGTGGCGAAGATCTCTGGTATAGCGACTCGGAGCGCGGTGCGTTCACGCCCTTGCGAAGTGTCGATGGAACGCCAATCCCCGGACTTCGCATAGATGCACAACTGGGCTCCCAAGACCCGATCACGGCCCTGGCCGCGACCAGCGATACGCTCCTAGTGGGTTACTTTGCCGGCGGCCTCGATATCGTCGATTTAGAGACGATGGTCGCAATCCCGGTGCTAGAAAGTGAAGATCAAAACTTCGTGAACATCGGTGTCAGCTCCTTTACGGAGGCCGGCAATAACCGATGGCTCGCGTCGATGTTTGGCTATGGACTGGTTGAGCTGCGTTTATCCCGCGAGCAAGGAAAGCTGGGCTACGAGCTTCGCCTTCTCGAACCGCATACGGGGCTGATCGGTATTCATCGAATCGCCGAAGACCGTTTCCTCGCGGTCGGCCAGCAGAACCTACTATTAGTGGAGTTTGACACCAGCGGTGTGATGAATGCGCGCGAGTTTAGCCCCCATCCTCCGGGTCTTGTATTTACTGCCACCCCCGATGGCCGCGGCGGCCTCTATCTGGGTGTTGAAAATAGCGGCATCCTCCACTTAACAAAAGGCATGATCGACGCCACGAGCTTCGAGCCAAAACCTTTGCCCGGTGTTCTAGAAACGATCGGCAACAGAACCATTTGGCATTTGGAATTAGACCCCGATGACACGCTGTGGGCCACTAGTAACAATGGCGTTTACGTTTTCGAATTAGCGACCCAAGAGTTAGTCAGCCACATCACGCAGAAACATGGACTGCCTGCAAACGAGTTTGAGTATGGTCCCCACGCCTCGCTCCGCCTGCCCTCCGGCGAGAAGCTGTTTGTTTCGTCGCGGGGGACCGTTGGCTTTCACACCCCTCCCCAGCGCGGACAAAGACCAATTGAACTGATGTGGAGCGACATATCGGTCGACAGAGTGTCTGTATTCGCTGGCCTTGAAACGGGCAATCCGGCGCGAATCGAGCTGCCTTTTTCCGCGGTCAGCGACAGCGTTCTAAGTATTGAATATGGCTACCTAGATCACGTAAGCGCCATCGATGCGGTCTATGGGATGCGTATAAAAGGCAGCGAAGATTGGATCCCCGGTGGCCGACCGATGGTCAATATGTCAGGCCAGCAAGAATGGGGCTTGGTTGGCATGGAAATAGCCATGCTCAACAATAGCCAAGAACTGATCTCGGACCCGCTGGCCTTAGAGATCGAGATTTTGCCACCCTGGTACATGCTTTGGAAAATCGACATTCGGGTCGCCTTTCCCCTCACACTTGCGATCTCTCTGTTGGTTTGGGCTATCCAATATCGAGCCCGCCTACTCAGATTCGCCGCAGTAGAAGAAGCTGAGCGAAGAAGAGAGCTGATGGAAGCGGAGATGCGGGGGCGGCTCAGTGAGAAGGAAATCCTACTCCGGGAAATTCATCATCGCGTGGGGAATATTCTAAGCAGCTTTGCGTCGAACGTCCGCGTGATGCAGCGCAGCGCGCAAAGCGAAGAAACGCGCTCCACGCTCGATCAGCTTAATGCGCGATTGAAGGTTCAATCGGCGGTGCACAGCTTACTGCAGCGCTCCGATAGCACGGCGATCAACGTCGGAAACATGATCCGCCAAGTAGGGGCTGGGGTGCGCGACTTGTTTGGCAACAAGCGACAGGCCGACATTAGCCTACACTTCGACGACGTATTCATGACCTACTCAAAGGCGCAGTATTTGGGCTTGATCGTCAACGAGCTGTTAACGAACACCTATAAGCACTTTGTCGATCTAAATGACGAAATCAAAGTAGAGATTTGTATCGAGCGGACGGAGGATGGCGGCGCTCGTTTTCACTACCAAGACAATGGTCCAGGTATCGACGAACCTACGATCGAAATCGCTCTCAAAAAGCGGGGACGCTCGGGTCCAGTCGGGGGCTTAGAACAAGTCGTGGCGCTTGCTAGAGAATTAAAAGGGAACCCGGAGATCGCGACAGGCGTTGGAATGAGTTTTTCCTTTGCGATACCCGCCAAGCTCGTTCAGCAAAAACCCATCCCTCTGCAAAAAATCGAAGCCTAGACTCTTACACAGGCGGAAACGCAGACGTCGATGCAGAGGTCAACGCAGACGTTATTGCAGACTAAAAAGGAATACGCGAAGTAAGACCGCACTCCGCGGGCAACAACTAACCGATCTTGCTGGAGCTATCGTCGCGTGACTCTACAAAGTCTTGTGCGGCTCGCTGTTCTGACTGATCCAGTCGCTCAAGATGACGGCGGATCACCGCAATCTCTCGTTCCGGGTTGTTTATATAGCGCCGATACCGGTAGCCAATCCGCTTACGCTCGAAGTGCTCCGCCCTTCTTTCCCGAACGGGAATATGAAGGCAATTCATTTTCACCCACCAGACTTCTTGCGAGCTTGAGGTTTTGAGCACCGCAGGATCGTGCTCGCCATTCAGCTCTTGCGCCCAACAGGCGCGGATCAATTCGGGTGCCTTCACATCTATGGAGCGGCATTTATCGCAGGAAGCAGGATAGATCGCACGCAGCCGCGAGGCGACCGAGGCGCTGAAGATGTGGCCCCGCTCGCATTGCCAAAACAAAATTTCGCTTGAACCTTTGCGTACTCTCAGTGCGGTATCCGGCGGATTCAACGTTGGATGAAGCTGAGCGGCCAATTCCGGTGCACTGAAGGCTATTGCCTTACATTGCTGGCAGCTGGCCGGATGGCGAGCTGCGCTCGTTCGGTGACAAATCGGTGAGGACCAACTGTGGCCGTTCTCACAGATCCAGTGCGCTATGCGTTGGCTCCCAGGGGCATACTCCTCAGGACCGCGAGGATTGCGTGTATAGTCCCACTCCGCCGCGATTTCCGGAAAAGCGTCAAGCAGGGTTACACCGGCGTCGCGCTTGCCTGCGATGTTCCATGGGGTCACTCCTTGGCGACGACACTCCTGACACTGATGGCCCGTTGCGAGCACTCGATATGGCGGGCGTTGAAAATCACAACCGTTGTTGCAGTGCTCGCATCGCCACCAAACGCGTTCCCGGCTGTAAGCGGATACGTCCCAGGGGGACGCTTCGTTTTTATCTGACCAGTACTGAACGATCCCGGGCATTCGCATAGCGATGCTGACCGCACAAATGGGGCAACCTCTGCTTCGATTATGAGATGCGCGTGTTTCCTGATATTCGTGGCCGTGTTCGCAGCGCCAGGTACACATCTCGTTCGACGACTCGTCTAACTCATCAAAACTGAGACCACTCTCGCAGGAGACAAAGAGCTCGGAAAGTTCATCGTAGCTAAATTCACGGTGTCTTGGCGGAGGCGCAATACCCTCCGGCGCCGGATGCTTTCGTCGTCCACGGGTCTTCTTTGTAACCATCTATCTGAATCCCTATCCCACGGGTTTGCAGTACATTTCGTTGCCGCCCGTTTCACCGCACATTTGACCACACATTTCGCCGCACATTGGGTCGTGCTTCCGGTCTGCGCGTAAGCTGAATCCACGCATCATCACGACTGCAATAGTGATCGCAATTTAGAGCGCTTCTAGCCGGTGCACGAACTGGCCGGTGTACGAATCGGTTGGACTGCGTTACCTACTTATCTCTTTTTGATATTTTATTTTGTTACTACTGTTTTTTTCCTAAGTACTCGTTGTTTTGCTTGTCGGATAACCCATTAATTGGATAGCTAGCGCTTTGTTTTGAACCCACAAAATCTGACGTGAGAACGATTAACAGAATTTTGCTGGAAACTAGCTCCAAGCGGGTGCCTTTTTGTATGCTCTGACCTGCTAGAAGTCAATGAAAAAGGCG
>JBCCQO010000071.1:0-11529 GCA_039024595.1 Pseudomonadota bacterium
ATCCATAACTCCCGGTTCGCAGAGGTCCTTTTCGACCGCTTGGATCGCCGCCGCCTGGTCAGGCGTTTCTTCAAAGGGAAAGCCGGCAATGAACTGCTCATAAGCCTCACCGGGATCGGAAAATTGGCTGCCTTCCCTAGCTTCCCGCCGCGCATAGACCTCCAGCAACTGAGCTGCCACATCGCGAGCTTTTTCTCTGGCTTTGCGTTGGGCTTTTTCCCACTGGCCCGAACCGAGACGATGAAGGGGAGCATGCTCCAAATCACTGCCGGCATAGCGGCTGATGAGCTGCAACGAGGCGACCGGCACGTAGAGCTTTGAGCCCTCCGCATACTCCAGGGTCAAAAACTCGGCGGCGGTGCCTTCCACCTCTAGATGAGTGAGACCCAGATAGCGTCCAATTCCATGCTCCGCGTGGACGACCGGTGCGCCCATACTGAGCTCATTGAGGTCCCGGAAAATCGCTTCCGGATCCTGCGCGTTGCGGTGCTGGCGCCGTCGACGCTGGGCCACACGCTCACCGAAAAGTTGCGCTTCCGTAATCAGCATCGGTGCCCCAGGACCGAGGTTCACGCCCCGGTCAATCGGTGCTACCGCAATGGCAAAGGCTGATTCACTCGCTATGAACTCCGTCCAGCTCTGCACCTCTAGCGGCTGCGTATTCAAAGACTCGAGTAAAATCTCACGTCGGCCATTGCTCTCTGCGCACAGCAATAGGGGTCCGTTGTGATCCTTGGTGAGTATCTCTAGACGCCCTTTGAGCCCTTGCTCAGCATTTTGTGCGTCGAGGAGTTGGGGTGGCGGCAATACGCCGCTTTTGAGATGCACCGGCGCATCGGGCGTCATGCGCAACTCTAAAACGGGCCATTTCTTTAGCTCCGCGTACGCTTCCTCTACTGGCGTATAGACCTCCCGCGGGCTGAGCAGCGGTCGTCTTGGGTCGATGCCGTACTCTTCGTAACGGTTATTCACCTCCGACCAAAACTTTTCTGCAGCTTTGTAGTGATCTCCAAGCATTACCATCGCTGCGTTTGTCGGCAGGTAGTCGGTGAGCAAGGAACAGTGAGCGAAGAACAAGGGTAAAAAGTATTCGACGCCGCCCGGCGCGCGGCCCTCACTGACCTCATTCAGCACGGGGCATTTCTCGTGATCGACGTCAAAACGACGGTACCAGGACTGCTTAAACTGTGTTATTCCCGCCTTATCCAAGGGGAACTCTCGTGCAGGGAGCAGATCCACTTCGCTCAGTTGTGCCAAGGTTCTTTGCGTGTCTGGATCAAAGGTTCGCAGCGTATCGATCTCGTCGTCCAATAGGTCGATTCGCAAGGGCAGGGTGCTGCCCATCGGAAACACGTCCAGTAGTGATCCTCGGACCGCAAACTCACCGTGTTCATAAACGGTGTCTACCGAGTGATAACCGCTTTTCGCTAGGGTCGCTCGAAATTCCTCGACATCCAGCACCTGACCTACTGCGAGTTGGAAACTGTTGCCTTCGATATAGTCCCTTGGGGGCAGTCGCTGCATCAGAGAATCCATCGGCACTAGCAGCACGCCGGAATCCACTCTTGGCAGTCGATACAGCGCTCTAAGGCGCTCGGACACGATGTCCTGATGGGGGGAGAAACTATCGTATGGCAGCGTTTCCCAGTCCGGCAGCTGCAGCAGCTCGACGTGGTCCGCTAAGAAAAAGGGCAGCTCCCGCGCAAGAACTTGTGCCTGCGCAGTATCCTCCGTGAGTACTACCAGCAGACGTCTCTCCGTTGCCAGCTCAGCAAGGCAGACGCTCGGTGCTGCGCCATAAAACGGGCCCCACGCCGTTCTGTCCCCAACTTTGTGGGGCCAGCTTGAATCTACCAAGGAATTTGAAAACAACATAAACGAAAGCGAATGGCGTTTTTGCGGGCAATTGTCGGCTGCGCATTCTAGTGTGAGAGCGTGTGGTGCAGCAATTTGTGACATCGCTGGCAAAAGTCCGGTTGCGGGCCATTTAGGCCACAGAGATAATGCGCGCCAGCTGAAAGCCTTGAGTTCCAAAGGACCAAAACTGTGACTGAACGCAAACGTGCCCGCCCTGACGACTACTTCAACGATTGGAAAGAGCGTGAAGCTCTCGCCGAGGGAATTATCCCGATGGTGGGCCAACTCGCCCGAGAGCGGAGTGTGAAGTGCTTTTGCTATGACCGTTCACTCGTCAACCAGTCCGTACTGGATCTGATGAAGATTCACCGCTACGTGCGCCAGGTCGAGGGTAATGAGCTCTCGGAGCGAGAAACTCATCCGGTTATCAGTGCGATGAGCCAAATGAATCTCGGGCCAGCCCACGTCGATGTGGGGCGCCTGGCCGTTGATTACTACGACCGAAATGAGGGAGAGGGCCTCAGCATAGAAGAGTATGTGGAGCAGCAGCTCGCCTTCCTCGTAGAAACCCATAGTAAACCGGTAGAAAAACCGGTCGATATTGTGCTGTACGGGTTCGGTCGTATTGGCAGGCTTATGGCTCGGATCATCATCGATAAGACTGATGGCGGCCATGCAGTTCGTCTTCGCGCCGTCGTCGTGCGTAAAGGCAAGGCTGAGAATGATCTCGTCAAGAGAGCAAGTTTGCTTCGCCGGGATTCGGTGCACGGGGCCTTTGAAGGCACAATTAGGGTAGATGAAGAACGGCAAAGTTTCGTCGCCAACGGCAACGAAGTGCGGATTATTTATGCGGATTCACCGGACAGCATCGATTACACCGAGTACGGCATCGATGACGCAATCATCATTGACAATACCGGCGTTTGGCGAGATGAGGCCGGGCTGTCGCAACACTTAAAGTCAAAGGGGGTGAGCAAAGTCATACTTACGGCCCCGGGCAAGGGTGATCTAAAGAATGTCGTTGCTGGCATCAACAACGAGGTCATTGGAGATGAGGATCGAATCATCTCGGCCGCTTCTTGTACCACGAACGCAATCGTGCCCCCGCTAAAGGCGATCGACGACCGATTCGGAATCGCGCATGGTCATGTCGAGACAGTCCACGCCTATACCAACGATCAAAACCTCATCGACAACTACCATAAATCCGACCGCCGAGGCCGGGGTGCGCCCCTCAACATGGTCCTGACGGAGACCGGAGCCGCGAAGGCCGTGGCGAAGGTGCTACCCCAGTTGCAGGGCAAGTTGACGGGAAATGCGATTAGGGTACCTACGCCCAACGTGTCGATGGCGATTTTGAACCTCACGCTTAATCAGGCGACCGATAAAGAAAGTTTGAATGAATACATGCGCGATATGGCGCTTCATTCCAACATGCGTCGACAAATCGACTACTCCAACTCACCAGAGGTCGTCTCTTCGGATTTTGTCGGCTCTCGGACCGCTTGCGTTTATGACGGTCAGGCCACCATTGTGAATGACAAACAAGCGGTGGTTTACCTTTGGTATGACAATGAATTTGGCTACAGCTGCCAGGTGTACCGAATCCTCGAGAAAATGGCAGGCATCCAATACCTCAATTATCCGCAAGGTACTTGAGTCTCATTCTCGTCAACAGCTTTAGGCTGTAAAAAGCGCGTATCGCCGGGTCAAAACAAACCCCTTGAGGTTATAAATTTACGCCTACGCAAGTAGCGATTATCACCTTCGCTTCGCTATAATGAGCCCGGCCTGAAACCGGCTGGTCGGGGGAGCGACGCTAGCCGGTATGTCACTAAAGCTGAAGCGCCCACGAGGACGTCGTGTGCACTTTGAGCCTATCGCTTTATTTCCAAAGACAAACCAGGCGGATTGAATGATCAAAATTTCTCGGGGATTGGATATCCCCCTAGCTGGCGCGCCCGATCAACGGATCGAGGATGCGCCCTCGGCACGTGCTGTTGCAGTGCTTGGGGGCGACTATGTGGGGATGAAGCCCACAATGAACGTGCAGGTGGGCGACAAGGTTAAACGCGGTCAAGCGCTGTTTAGCTGCAAGAAAAACGAAGGCGTGGTGTACACCGCTCCAGCCGGGGGCACGGTTTCTGCAATTAATCGCGGCGCCAAGCGTGTGCTTCAATCGGTCGTTGTCGATGTAGACGATGATGAGGCCGAGGTCTTTGCCAGCTACAGCGCAGAAAACGCTCGAGCCCTTGATCGTCAAACCGTTCGCGATCAACTAATCGCGTCGGGGCAGTGGGCAGCGCTCCGTACCAGACCTTTCAGCACGGTTCCGGCGGTCGATCACGAACCTACCGCGATTTTTGTAAATGCCCATGACACGCACCCTCTCGCGTGCGAACCAACACCGGTCATTTCAGCACAGGCAGATGCCTTTGCACTGGGACTTGATTTGCTGGCAGGGCAAACAGATGGTGCGCTCCATTTGTGCATTGCGCCGAAAGCCGATATTCGTGTTGGCTCTGCGGACAACGTTCAGGTCACCGAATTTTCCGGGCCTCACCCCGCCGGATTAACCGGAACACACATACACTACCTGCATGGGGCCAGTGTCGAACGACCCGTGTGGACCATCGGCTATCAAGAAGTGATTGCTATTGGTCGGCTTTTTCTTGACGGCGAGCTTTGGACCGAGCGGGTGATCTCTCTTGCTGGACCGCAGGTAGAGCAGCCCCGTTTGCTGCGCACTCGTCTCGGCGTCGACCTGGAAGCGTTGTGCGCCGGGCAGTTGCGCGCGGGAGAGAACCGAGTTATCTCCGGTTCGGCCTTGGGTGGACGCCGCGTATCCGGAGCAACTGCTTATTTGGGCCGCTACCACACGCAGGTAACCGTACTGCTGGAAGGGCGCGAACGCGAGTTTATGCATTACCTGCGTGCTGGCGTTAAAAAGCACTCAAATATGGGTATCTATCTCAGCAATTTCTTTGGTTTGAAGCCGCAGCCGATGAACACCAGTACGAATGGTAGCGAGCGGGCGATGGTGCCGGTGGGCAACTACGAGCGGATAATGCCACTCGATATTCTGCCAACGCAACTGCTCCGATCGCTGATCGTTGGCGACACAGAAACGGCGCAGGCGCTCGGATGCCTAGAGCTTGAAGAAGAAGACTTGGCTCTGTGCACTTATGTGTGTCCTGGCAAGTACGAGTATGGACCTATTTTGCGAGAGAACCTCGCGCGAATCGAAAAGGAGGGTTAAACGGTGGCGCTGCGAAAAATGCTAGACGGCATCGAACACCACTTTGAAGAGGGGGGGCGGTACGCGCGTTTCTATCCGCTTTACGAGGCCGTTGATACGATTTTTTATCGGCCTTCCTCCGTGACCAAAGCGACCTCACACGTGCGCGATGGCGTTGATTTAAAGCGCATCATGATCACCGTTTGGCTTGCTGCCTTCCCGGCCATGTTTTATGGGATGTACAACCTCGGTTATCAAGCCAACGAGATTTTTGCCGTCATGGGCGGCAGCGTAGACGGCTGGCGCGGAGTGCTGATCGAGAGCTTTGGCGGCTACGACTCCAGCAGTATTTGGGACAACCTGTTTTTTGGCGCATTGTATTTTGTGCCAATCTACTTTGTGACCTTCGCCGTTGGAGGTTTCTGGGAGGTCCTGTTTGCGATCAAGCGCGGCCATGAGGTGAATGAGGGATTCTTCGTCACGTCGATTTTGTTTGCTCTGATATGTCCGCCTGACGTGCCGCTTTGGCAGGTGGCTTTGGGAATTAGCTTTGGCGTGGTGATCGGGAAGGAAGTGTTTGGAGGAACCGGCAAAAATTTCCTCAACCCCGCACTCACCGGTCGCGCGTTCTTGTACTTTGCCTATCCGGCCCAACTGTCCGGTGATGCGGTCTGGACAGCAGTAGATGGCTATAGCGGCGCCACTCCCCTGGGCTTGGTCGCCGCGGACGGGATGACTGCTTTGAAAGCGCAGTACACCTGGGTCGATGCGGCAATTGGACAAATACCTGGCTCCATTGGCGAAACATCGACGCTGATGGTGGCGATTGGAGGAGCGATCCTTTTGCTGACCAAAGTCGCGTCCTGGCGTGTGGTAGCGGGTGTGTTTCTTGGCATGGTCGCGTTTTCGACCCTGCTCAATCTAGTCGGTTCCGACAGCAATCCTGCCTTTGCGATGCCCTGGTATTGGCACCTGGTCGTAGGTGGGTTTGCCTTTGGAATGTTTTTCATGGCTACGGATCCAGTGTCTGCGGCGATGACTGATCGCGGCCGCTGGGCCTATGGCATATTAATCGGCGTTATGACCGTGTTGATCCGAGTGATCAATCCGGCATTCCCCGAAGGAATCATGCTCGCGATTTTGTTTGCCAACCTGTTTGCCCCCCTGTTCGATCACTTCGCAGTGCAGGCGAACATCAAACGGAGATTAGCTCGTGTCTAGCGGCGAGAGTTTTGGGAAGGTTCTGCGTGTCGCCTTCGCCTTGTGTGTTGTGTGCTCTGTCATTGTGTCGACTGCGGCGGTAATGCTTAAGCCAGCGCAAGAAGCCAATAAGAGCCTAGACAAGAAAAGAAATATCCTCCAAGCAGCAGGCATGTTGCAGCAGGATGTTGACATCGATACCCAGTATCAAGCGGTTGAAGAGCGCTATGTCGATTTGCGCAGCGGCCGCTTTACCGAGGTTGAGTCCGGTTATGTGCAGCGAGAGGCCGCTAAAGATCCGGGT
Organism: Pseudomonadota bacterium; assembly: GCA_039024595.1. Classification (GTDB taxonomy): domain Bacteria; phylum Pseudomonadota; class Gammaproteobacteria; order Pseudomonadales; family Halieaceae; genus Congregibacter. The sequence continues at coordinate 6,600 of JBCCQO010000071.1, forward strand.
CGCTCGCGCGATATTGCCACCGCTGATGACATCGCAAAGGTAGGACGCCAAGCGAACGTTGCTCAAGTGTATTTGGTCCGTGACGACGCAGGCGATGTAAAACGGATCATTTTGCCGGTTCACGGCTACGGTCTTTGGTCGACGCTCTACGGATTTTTGGCCTTAGAAAGTGACGGCAACACCGTGGCGGGCTTGGGCTTTTACGAACACGGCGAGACCCCCGGTCTGGGAGGTGAGGTCGATAACCCTCGCTGGAAAGCGATGTGGCCAGGAAAAAAAGTATACAAAGACGGCGAGGTTGAGCTCGCGCTCTTGAAAGGTGCGGTCGATCCCCAGAGCGCCTCTGCCGATTGGCAGGTGGACGGCTTGTCTGGTGCCACCTTGACCAGTCGAGGGGTGAGCAATTTGTTGTCTTTTTGGATGGGCGACCAAGGGTTCGCCCCCTTCCTCAATAATCTGCGTAACGGAGACGCTTAAGCATGGACGATGTTAAGGACACGCTGACGAGTCCAGTCCTAAAAAATAACCCGATTGCACTGCAGATTCTGGGAATCTGCTCGGCACTCGCCGTTACGTCGTCGCTTAAAGTCACTCTGGTCATGTGCATCGCGCTTACCTCCGTGACCGCGTTTTCGAATCTCTTTATTTCGCTGATTCGCAGCTTTATTCCGGGCAGCATTCGAATCATCGTACAGATGACGATCATTGCCTCCTTGGTGATCATGGTCGATGAGGTACTTAAGGCCTACGCCTACGAGATCAGTAAGCAGCTGTCTGTTTTTGTTGGATTGATTATTACGAACTGCATCGTCATGGGTCGAGCAGAAGCTTATGCCATGAAGAATCCACCCGGTGCTAGCTTTATCGACGGCATCGGAAACGGCTTGGGATACTCTGTTGTTCTGGTTTTCGTTGCGGTGATTCGCGAACTCTTCGGTTCCGGCAAGCTTTATGGCTTTGAAATTCTGCCATTAGTAACAGAAGGCGGCTGGTACAACCCTAATGGATTACTGCTGCTTCCACCGAGTGCCTTCTTCCTGATAGGACTGTTTATCTGGCTACTGCGCGCTTGGGATAGCAAGCAAGTCGAGGAGCCGGACTTCCGTATGGCTAAACATACGGTGGCGGAGGAGACAGCCTGATGGAGTACTACCTCGGTATGTTCGTCCGCGCCATCTTCATAGAGAACATGGCGCTCTCCGTTTTCTTGGGAATGTGCACCTTCTTGGCGGTATCGAAGAAGGTCAGCGCCGCAATCGGCCTGGGTATTGCGGTGGTGGTTGTGCTCACGATCACGGTGCCGGTAAACAACTTAATCTACAACTATCTATTGGCTGATGGGGCCTTAGCCTGGGCGGGATTGCCGGATGTAGATCTGAGTTTTTTGGGACTGCTGTCGTACATCGGCGTCATCGCCGCGCTAGTACAGATTCTAGAAATGTTCTTAGATAAATATGTGCCAGCGCTCTATACCGCACTCGGTGTATTCCTTCCTCTGATTACGGTGAACTGCGCAATTCTTGGCGCGAGTCTGCTCATGGTTGAACGGGATCTAAACTTTACCGAAAGCGTTGTTTTTGGAGCGGGTGCCGGCGTGGGGTGGGCTTTGGCTATAGTAGCGCTGGCAGGAATTCGTGAAAAACTTAAATACAGTGACGTTCCCGATGGCTTGCAAGGGCTTGGGATTACTTTTATCACCGTCGGTTTGATGTCTCTTGGCTTCATGGCGCTCGGTGGCATCGACATTTAAGTCAAGTGACCAGGTAGGACACCACTAAATGGACATGACAATTGTTTACGGAGTCGGGATGTTCACCGCGATCGTATTGGCGCTGGTGGGCATTATTCTCTATGCACGCACTTTGCTGGTGAGTAGCGGTGATGTGACGATTCAGATTAACGGTGAGAAAAATATCACCGTTCCGGCGGGTGGAAAGCTGTTACAGACTCTCTCAGAGGCTAATATTTTTCTCGCTTCGGCCTGCGGTGGTGGCGGTACCTGCGCGCAATGCAAATGTATTGTCAATGAGGGCGGTGGCTCGATGCTGCCCACGGAGGAGTCGCACTTCACTCGTCGCGACGCAAACGACGGGTGGCGTTTATCGTGCCAAACCGCTGTAAAGCAAGACATGAAAATCCAGGTTCCGGAGGAGGTTTTCGGAGTTAAGCAGTGGGAGTGCACCGTAGAGTCCAATCCCAACGTAGCGACGTTTATTAAGGAGCTTACGCTGCGCCTACCGGAAGGGGAAAACGTTGATTTCCGCGCGGGTGGTTACGTCCAGTTGGAGTGTCCAGCCCACACAGTCAACTACTCCGATTTCGATATTGAAGACGAATACCGAGGAGATTGGGAGCGGTTCGGGTTCTTTAAAGAGGTTTCCACGGTAAAAGAAACGGTTATTCGCGCTTACTCAATGGCAAACTATCCAGAAGAGAAGGGTGTCGTGAAGTTCAATATTCGAGCGGCGACGCCACCTCCCGGTTCGGAAGGCATTCCCCCGGGCCAGATGTCGTCTTGGGTATTCAATCTTAAGCCTGGTGACAAGGTGACCGTTTATGGCCCCTTCGGCGAATTCTTTGCGCGAGACACGGACGCAGAGATGGTGTTCATCGGCGGTGGTGCGGGCATGGCACCGATGCGCTCGCATATCTTTGATCAGCTCAAGCGCATTGGCTCATCTCGAAAAATCTCGTTTTGGTACGGTGCTCGTTCACTCCGGGAAATGTTCTATCAGGATGAATATGATCAACTAGCCGCCGATAATGAAAACTTCGATTGGCATGTGGCGCTTTCGGACCCGCAGCCCGAGGACAATTGGGATGGGCTTACCGGGTTCATCCACAATGTGCTCTATGAGCAGTACTTGAAGGACCACCCCGCGCCAGAGGACTGTGAGTACTACATGTGTGGGCCGCCGATGATGAATAAAGCGGTCATTCAGATGTTGACCGATCTTGGAGTCGAACCAGAAAACATCATGCTCGATGATTTCGGTGGCTAATTTCTAGGACGACCTCTTGATTAAGTACCGTTATCGACTGCCGCTAGCTTCAGCGGCAGTTTTGTTTCTACTGTGCCTTTTTTTATCGGCCTGTTCGGAAAAGGAGCGTCGCGTCACCCTAAGAGGCGCGACCATGGGGACAACCTGGTCCGTCGTTTATACCGATTCAACGCTGATCACCGATGAGCAACTCATGGCGCTCATCGAAAGCGAGCTCGCGGATATCAATCGGTCGTTGTCGACCTATCTGCCCGAGTCGGAAATCTCTCGCATCAATCGAGGAGAGACCGCGACTACCGAGCGTCTGTCCGATGATTTCTCCGATGTGCTGACCACAGCCCTGGCGATTCATGAGCTGACGGGCGGTGCCTATGACGTCACCATAGGCCCGCTTGTGGACTTGTGGGGATTTGGTCCAGAGCCTTTTTCCGGAACCGTGCCACCGGCAGCAGCTATCGCTAGGGCGCGCGCCCTGGTCGGATCAGGGCGCATAAATTGGCAGCCCGCTTCTCAACGTTTGCAGTTACCCGAGGGTATGCGCGTCGACATGTCCTCCATTGCGAAAGGCTATGCCGTGGATCAGCTGGTGGATCTACTCCTTGCTCAGGGCATTGATTCAGTCTTGGTAGAGATTGGCGGAGAACTGCGCGCTTATGGCGAACGGCCGGAGGGTGGCCCTTGGCGCTTGGCCATAGAGTCTCCGGAACCCGCAAGTGGTCGATTCTTAACCGGCCTTAGGGTCAATGAAAGCGCCGTCGCTACCTCCGGTGACTATCGGAATTTCTTCGAAATCGACGGTAAGCGTTACTCCCATCTTGTTGACCCACGCACCGGCGCACCGGTGGATCATGAACTCGTATCGGTCACTGTTGTCCATAAGTTATGTGCCGTGGCAGATGCGTTAGCGACCGGTCTGCTCGTAATGGGCCTGGAAAGTGCGTTTGCGCTGGCCGAAGAGGAAGGTTTAGCCGCCTACTTCGTCACCAGCTCAGAAGCCGGTCTTGCGGTACACTCCACACCGGAGTTCAAACACTACGCCGATTTTCAGTCCTGAGGGCTTCGCGCTAGGGTATTTTAGAACATGATCGTATTTCTTCTTAGTCTCCTAATCATGTTGCTGATTGTCGGTGGCATGGCAATCGGTGCGATGGCGGGTCGCGGTCCCTTAAAAGGATCCTGCGGTGGTCTTGCTGCGGTGGGCATCGAGGGGCGCTGTGAGATCTGCGGTGATGACCCGAATCGCTGCGAAAGCAAAAGCAAGGATTCGCTGGTTCAGGGCGCTTCCTTCTACGATGCAACTGAACCCTCCAAATAGGTAGACGCAGCCCCAGCGATCCAGACGGCTCCCGTGAGCAGCTTTAGTACCTCTGTCGGGCTACGCTATGCTTTCACCCGTCAGCGTTCAGGTTTTTCCTCTTTCGTAGCGATCGCATCCATGCTCGGAATGGTCTTGGGTGTCGCCAGCCTCATTACCGTACTGTCTGTAATGAACGGTTTTGGCGGTGAACTCCGCGAACGCATCTTAGCCCTCGTGCCCCACGCCTACCTTGAGTGGTTGGGTGACGAGGAGCTTCCCGTTGAAGATGTCTCTCGCCAGCTGTCTGATTTCGAACAGGTGATCGCCACGGCTCCTTTCCATAGCGATACGGTGTTGGTAGTCGGCCCCTATACGCAGCAAGGTGCTTTGGTGACCGGCATAGATCCGCTCGCTCAGCAACGAGTTAGTGAGCTTGGGAACAAGGTAAGCTTTGGCGCGCTAGAGGACATTCAAGCACCCAATACGATCATTCTTGGTGCGGCGCTTGCGAGATCGATTGGTGCTATCGCTGGCGACGAAGTAAGGCTGATACTCCCTCGGGTCACAACAACGCCGTTCGGTGCTTTTCCGCGATCAAAGCGGCTTAAGCTTGTTGGCGTATTTGAAGTCG
>JBCCQO010000072.1:0-11332 GCA_039024595.1 Pseudomonadota bacterium
ATTCGACGGAAGAATGATGTGGCTCGCCAGAGACCGCAGCATCGGCAACCTGCTGCGCACTAGAGAGTCCGGATTTAGAAAATCCGGTCGCGCTTCGCGTCATGTTACTGACTGAGACCGAAGACGTAGGCAGCGACGAGGTGTATTTTGTCTTCACTTAGACTGTTTTGAAACGCGGGCATTTGCCCGTTACGGCCGAGTCGAACCGTCTCGGCGATTTGTGCAGCGGTGCCCCCATAGAGCCAGTCCGCGTCGGTCAGGTTTGGCGCGCCAAGTAACGGATTGCCCTTTCCATCGGCTCCGTGGCACGCCGTGCAGAAGGTTTGAAAACGAACCTTTCCAGCGGCGACGGCGCTCTGATCGTGTTCGCCCGCGCTGAGTGATTGCACATAGGCGGTGACTTCAGTCACTCCTTGCTCGCCCAATACGCTTTCCCAGGGGGGCATCGCCGCCACGCGACCGTAGGTGATTGAATGCTTTATGGCCTCACTGCTACCACCCCATAGCCAAGCACCGTCGCGGAGGTTTGGAAAACCTTTTGCACCTGCCGCATCCAGACCATGGCATTGAGAACAGTTGTTGCCGAAGATGCGCATACCCATTCGTTGTGCTTTTGGGTCGTCGTGAATTTCTTCGATCGACAGCGCCAGATACTGATCTCGCATTGCCCGGTACTTTTCTTCTGCTTGAGCGACCTCCTGCGTGTGTTGTTCGATCGAGGTCCAGCCGAGCACTCCCGGGAAGTTCCCCAAGCCTGGGTATGCAATTAGGTATCCAATACCCCAGACGATGGTGATGACAAACATTGCGAACCACCAGCCTGGCAATGGGTTGTCCCATTCCTCTATTCCGTCGTAGACGTGGCCGGTCGTGTTTTCGTCGATCGGCGTACGCTTGCGATTGGCAAAGAGCACCCAGATTGTGACTACGAAGCTCAGCGTCGTAATCCCAATAATCCAATAGCTCCAGAAGTCACTCACAGCGAAGAATCTCCACGGGTGTTCTTGTTTTCGTCTGCAAACGGTAGGTTGGCAGCTTCGTCGAAGCTCTTTTTTCGTTTCCCGCTGTAAGCCCAGAATACGAGGCCGAGAAACGCGACCAGCATGAATACGGTGCTGATACCTCTTAAATCGTTGATATCCATCGCTTAGCGCCGAGTCTGAATGAGTGTGCCGAGCTGTTGCAGGTAGGCGACCAGGGCATCAATTTCTTTCTTCCCGATCACCGCTTCTTTTGCGCCGGCAATGTCCTCATCCGTGTAGGGAACGCCCACTTTACGAAGCGCTCTCATTTTGCTTTCCGTATAGCGGCCACTTAGTTCCGTACTGAATAACCATGGGAAGGCAGGCATATTGGACTCAGGTACCACGTCACGGGGGTTGTAGAGATGAGCCCGATGCCAGTCGTCGGAGTAACGCTGACCGACCCGAGCTAGGTCCGGTCCGGTTCGCTTCGACCCCCATTGGAAGGGGTGGTCATATACAAACTCTCCGGCTACCGAATAGTGACCATAGCGCTCCGTTTCGGCCCGCAGTGGCCGTATCATTTGCGAGTGACAGGTGTAGCACCCCTCTCGTACATAGATATCTCGGCCCTCCAGCTCCAGCGCCGTATACGGTTTTAGACCGGCAACGGGTTCCGCCATCTTCTTCGAAAAAACCAACGGTACGAGTTCCACTAGCGTTCCAAAGCTGATCGCTACGATCACCAGAACGATGAGCAAAGGTACGTTTTTTTCGACAACCTGATGTCCCTGCATGCTCAGGCTCCTTGTGGAATCGCGGTGGTTGGTGCGGCTGCGGGAGATTCATCACGAATCGTGCGGTAAACGTTGTAAGCCATGGTCAGCATGCCGCCGAGAAAGATGGCCCCACCAAGCACACGCACGATGTAACCGGGATAACTCGCGACGACCGATTCGATGAAGGTGTAAGTGAGGGTGCCGTCCTCGTTATAGGCCCGCCACATCAGTCCCTGCATGATTCCGTTGACCCAAAGGGCCGCGATATAGAGCACGGTTCCAATCGTCGACATCCAAAAGTGCATGTTGATCAAGGGAATGCTGTACATCTGTGTTTTGCCAAACACCTTGGGAATTAGGTGGTAGAGGCAGCCGATGGAAATCATCGCAACCCAGCCCAGGGCACCGGAGTGCACGTGACCAATGGTCCAATCGGTGTAGTGGGAAAGGGAGTTCACCGTTTTGATCGACATCATCGGTCCTTCGAAGGTCGACATCCCGTAGAAGGATAGGCTGACTACCATGAAGCGGAGAATTGGATCGACGCGCAACTTATGCCAAGCACCGGAGAGGGTCATGATGCCGTTGATCATGCCTCCCCAAGAGGGCGCTAACAGAATCAGGCTCATAACCATGCCGAGACTTTGAGCCCAGTCCGGGAGTGCGGTGTAGTGGAGGTGATGCGGGCCCGCCCAAATGTAGACGGACACCAACGCCCAAAAGTGCACGATCGACAGCCGATAGGAGTAGACAGGGCGCTCCGCTTGCTTGGGAACGAAGTAGTACATCATTCCCAGAAAGCCAGCGGTTAAAAAGAACCCCACCGCGTTGTGCCCATACCACCACTGCACCATCGCGTCGACGGTACCGGCAAATACGGAGTAAGACTTAAAGGGTGCCCAGGGTATCTCCATGCTGTTGAGAACGTGCAGCACCGCAACGGTGATGATGAAGGCACCAAAGAACCAGTTCGCAACATAGATATGGCTGGTGTTGCGCTTCATGATGGTGCCAAAGAAAAGCACCGCGTAACACACCCACACGATCGTGATGACAATGTCGATCGGCCATTCAAGCTCCGCGTACTCTTTACCCGAGGTGTAGCCGAGGGGAAGACTGATTGCCGCTGCTAGGATCACCAGCTGCCAGCCCCAAAACACCACCGCCGCGAGACGGTCCGATAACAGGCGGACCTGGCAGGTACGCTGGACAATGTAGAGAGAGGTAGCAAATAGAGCGCAGCCGCCAAAGGCAAAAATAACCGCGTTGGTGTGTAGTGGTCGTAGTCGACCGAAGCTCAACCAAGGCAGGTCAAAGTTCAGCGCGGGCCAGACCATCTGCGCGGCGATGATGACGCCTACCAGCATGCCAACGACGCCCCAAACCACCGTCATTACGGCAAACTGTCGGATTACCCGGTAGTTGTAGACCGGGTGTTCCAGATTTCCGTTGAGTTCGTTCATGCTTCGATCTCGTTGCTCGTTTGTTTCCCGAAGGACGGAGGTCTCGCTAGGAAGTAGGTGGCCATGGTTTCAAAGCGCTTGTTCGAAGCGGGGGCCTAGCCGTCAACGAAGGACGGTGCGGCTCCAAAGTCCCAGGCGAGAATCGTGACCACCAAAATGCACACAAACACCACCAGTCCAATTGCTAGAACGGCGCTGGAGAAGAGAAAGCCCCGCTCCTGCGGTATGTTCATAACGATCGGAATACCCAGATACATTAGGTAGACGGCCCAGCTGATTGCAGCGACGCCGACCAGTAGATCGATCCATAGGAGCGGGTAAAAGCCCACCAAGCCGGTGATAAAAAGCGGTGTTGCGGTAAGGCCCGCGATCGCCATGCCCTTGAAAAAAGAAGAGCCATCGGCGCCGTAGGTATCCGCCATCCAGTGGATGAAGTAGCCAATGGCGGCCACCGCACCCACCATCACCAAATAAAACAAGATGTTGATCTGGCGAGCACTCGCCTCGGTCAGCTTGATGATTTCGTCATAGCTACCGACGGTCCACCCCACGCGAGTTGTTCCCCAGTACCAAGCCATTGCGGGTAAGGCGGCGAGGAGAACTGGATACAGGACCAAAAGTTTTTGGGAGCGCGCGGGCAAGTCAGCGACCCGTTGCCACTGCTTTTTTGGATTCATGAGTAGTCCGACGCTGTGTTGAAGCATCGTTTGTTCGTCCCCCGAAGATCGTCTTCGAGAGAGTCTAGAGAGGGAGGAATTTAATTGTGTTGATCTAGGTCAAGGCACGGATCAGAAGCTTTGATGATTCGTTAAGGAAGGCGCCGCTAGGCGAACCGTTGCAGTGCGGAGCAGAGATAGCGGGTTTAACTGCGTTACCGTGGGCTGGGGCTGGGGCTTGGTTTTGGTATTAGTCGTTGCGTTATTACCGCCGCGTTAAACGAGAGTTAGTCGACGATACCTGCAATTTCACGTAAGCGGTCGCAATCGGACAGCTCGATTTCTTTATTATCGACGGCTAGAACGAATTGCTTTTGAAGCTTAGAAAAAACGCGGCTCACCGTTTCTACGGTAAGACCCAAATAGTTTCCAATCTCGACTCTAGACATACTTAAGCGAAAGCTAGTAGGGCTCAAATCCTGACGAGCAAGGCGGCTTGATATACCCAGTAAAAAGGAAGCTACTTTTTGATCAGCCGTACCCTTAGAAAGCAGCGTGATCAGCTGTTGGTCCTCTGCGATCTCGCGACTCATAAGTCTTAGAAAATGGCGCTGCAAATGAGGAAGCTCCTTGCCCAGCAATTCGAGGGAGTTGAAGGGAATTGCGCAAACCGAAGCGGTTTCAAGCGCAAGCAAAGACGAGAGATGGGTATTTGTGCCGATCCCATCTAGCCCAGCGATTTCGCCGGGAAGAAAGAATCCGGTGACTTGCTCTTGGCCATCAGGGGTCGTTCGATAGGACTTGAGTGATCCGGAGCGCACTGCGTAGATCGAGTGGAAAGGGTCGTTCTCTCTGAATACGTGCTCGCCGCGTTGAAGGGGTTGACCGCGTTTAACGATGAACTCGAGCTCGTCGATTTCTTCTCTTTTGAGTGCCAGGGGTAGACACATCGCGCCGAGGCGGCAGTTGCTGCAGCTGACTTGGTAGCCATGTGTACAGCGGGCTTCCAGCAATGCATCGCTGACCTTTATTGCGCTGACCTTTGTCGCGCTGACCTTTACTGCTTGGCCGTCCATAGGAACTCGCCCGTACCGCTACCCCCGATAACAAAAATTAAGCAGATTCTGAGGTAGTGTCAAGCTGGGCTGACACTCGAAGTTTTGACGTTTTCGTGGCGCAATGTTTACAGGTTTTTCTCCCTACAAGGCGTGTTTGTGGACGCCAAGTTCAAGGCGATGCGGGTTCCTTTCCCTAACGATATTGACCGCGCCCCAATTACTCACATTGACCGCACGGCAAAGGTGCGACGTTTGCTGGAGACGAGCTAGGAGAGGGTCCTCTTCTTCCTCCACTTGAGCCGCTAGAACAGAAAAAAGATTGATTTGACTCGATTTTTACTTGTGCTGGCAGAGCTTTTGCACAGCAATACCCGAGAGTCTGAGGATCGATGCCTGCCCGGTCGATCTGTGACAGACCTTTCCAATAAGCAAATAACGATTGAGTGCGCCTCCTCGTGAACTGGTGACGCTGACATCTCGGGCTATAGCTTATTGGAGGGCCAATCATGCGTTCTGGCCTGCTCGCTGCACTAAGAAAACCACGTCGCTACCTAAAGACGCTGGCTGTTTGCTCACTACTTGTCACAGAAGGCTGTGGCTCACTCGCACCCTGTCTCGAATATCAAATGGTTTCCCAACGCAAGACCTCATCTTTTCGGGGATCGGGTTTTATCGAGTACACGGATCAAACTCGAATTTGCACTCGGCGCGGCGCTACCGTTGACGATCTCGTTCAGGCCCATTTGGAGGCCGATCCAGCCGGTTAAGCCGGCTTGCACGTGTGTCCACACCGATTAGACTCCTCTGGATGTTGGATGGGGTCGCACAAAAAAAAGTCATAACAGTCCAAGGTTGGAAGCTTAGCTGCTGGGAGTGCGGTGAAGGCCCGGTCGTGCTGCTACTACATGGATACCCAGATACGCCAACGACCTGGAAACAGGCAGTCCCGGCTCTGGTGGATGCCGGATATCGCGTGCTGGTGCCGACCTTGCCTGGCTATGAGCGAAGCTCGATTAACGTGACCGGTTTCTCGATTCGAGCTTACCGGGCCGAAGCGCTTGCGGCGGCATTGGCTCGGGTTGTTGATTACTGTAGCTCGGAACCGATTCATTTGATCGGTCACGATTGGGGCTCGAGTGTTGCGTTTTCGCTAGCCCGTTACTGCCCGGAACGCTTACGCAGTTTGACCTTGATGGCGCTGCCGCACCCGCACCGTTTTGCGGACTATGTATACAACGACAGCTCGCAGCGTAGAGCATCGCGCTATATTTTTCTCTTTCAGTTGCCAGGTATCGCCGAAGCGCTGCTTCGCTCTCGTGGCTTTCGCGGAATCGAGCGGCTGTGGGAACGCTGGTCGCCCGGATGGGGCGGATCAGAAGAAGCTCAGCAGTACCTTGCTGCGGTGAAGCAAGCGTTTTCCGATCCGCTGGTTCTTAGGGCGGCGCTGAGCTATTACCGCGCAGCATTGTGGGTGCGAGATAGCAAAAGTAGAGACCTGGTCCGAGGGCAAGTCGCTGTGCCTACACTTGGCCTTTTTGGTCAGCAAGACCGTTGTATTCTGCCCGACACCTTTCGTGCCTGTATGGATGAGCGGGACTTTGTTAATGGTCTACGAGTGGCCGCCATTGAAGGTGCGGGACACTTCTTCCATCTTGAACGTCCGGAAGAAACTCATGCAGAAATCCTCGCGCATCTAGCTGTCCACTAGCGAAAGCTGCGCGGTTTTAAGCGTAGCTCACCAAGCGCGTGACTATGATCGAACAAAGCACCAGCCACGATGTGGGTAACACCGTCTTTCTTTTGCAGCGTACCCTTCACTAAAAGCAATTGGCCTTTCATCAGTTCCTGACGGTACTTTTGCTGGATAGACGGCCACACCACCACATTGTTGTTACCGGTCTCATCTTCGAGCGTTAAAAACAGTACCCCAGAGGCGGTTCCTGGTCGTTGTCGGCAGGTGACGAGTCCCGCAATGCGCACGAAGCGTCCATCCCCTAAAATTTCAAGATCCTGGTGTCGTTTACAGCGCACAAATGGCGTTCGATCGCGCAGTAGGGCCAACGGATGGGCGCGTAGAGACAGACCGGTGCTCTGATAGTCGGACATCACGGACTCGGCAACACCCGGCTCGGGCAGGGCAACCTCATCATTTAACGCGTCCGCTCGTGCGTATTGTTCATGGGCAAGTAGCGGTCGTTCCGGCTCCAGCGCCATGATCTGCCAGCGCGCTTGATGTCGATTGCCGCTGAGGCTGGCGAGCGCATCCGCATCGACCAATGCTTCCATAGCGCCTTTGTCGAGTCTTGCACGCTTGCGCAGATCAGAAAGCTGGCGAAAGGGCGCTTGTCGGCGAGCAGCTACAACCCGCTGTGCGCTCTCTTTAGAAAGACCCTTAACCAGGCGCATGCCTATGCGGATCGGTGCTTTTGCTCCATGGTGTCCGTCTTCCATTAGCAGATGGTCCCAGTCGCTGTAGTTCACATCGACCGGAAGCACATTCACACCGTGACGCTCGGCGTCTTGTATCAGCTGGGAAGGAGTGTAAAAGCCCATGGGCTGACTATTGAGCAGGCCCACGTAAAACGCAGAAGGGTGATGTCGCTTTAGCCAGGCGGACACATAGGCAAGCAGTGCAAAGCTGGCCGAATGAGACTCAGGGAATCCATAACCGCCAAAGCCTTTAATTTGATCGAACAGTCGCTTGGCGTACTCCTCGCTGTAGCCTCGGCGCAGCATGCCTTGGGTAAGTTGCTGTTCAAAGGTGAGCAGCTTGCTGTTGCGTCCCCAGTTCGTGATCGCCCGACGCAGCTGATCCGCCTCACCGCCGGTAAATCCCGCTGCAACCATTGCCAGGCGAATCACCTGTTCCTGAAAGATAGGCACTCCTAGAGTGCTTTCCAGCACGCTTCTAACCGCGTCGTCGGGGTAGCTTACGGGCTCCAATCCCTGACGCCGGCGCAGATATGGGTGCACCATATCGCCTTGAATCGGACCCGGGCGCACAATGGCAATCTCAATGACTAGGTCGTAAAAGCAAGATGGTTTTAGACGCGGCAGCATCGTCATTTGCGCTCGCGATTCGATTTGAAATACGCCGAGGGAATCCGCCTGATGAAGCATTTTGTAGGTGGCGGAATCTTCCGTAGGCACATCCTGAATGCTGCGTATGCGCGGGTCATAACGCTGAATCAAATCCAAGGATTTGCGAATGGCCGATAGCATGCCCAGGGCAAGTACATCTACTTTAAGCAAACCCAGGGCTTCTATATCTTCTTTATCCCACTGGATTACCGTTCGATCCGGCATGCTAGCGTTCTCGACCGGCACCATTTGTGAGATTGGACCCCGTGAGATCACAAAGCCTCCGACGTGCTGCGATAAATGGCGGGGGAAGCCCATGATCTCTTGCACCAGGGTATAGAACTGAAGCGCTGGGCTTAGCTCCGTATCCGATTCGCCGCCGGTATTATCGTTCTGGTGATTACTGCCACTGCCGTGAAGCGTGTCGAGGCCATGCTCTGCAAAGCGCTTTTCTAAATCGCGTTGTTTGTCCCACCAGGACAGCGACTTGGCCAAGTCATCGACAAAGATGGGGTCCAGTCCCAGGGCTTTGCCTACGTCGCGCACGGCGCTGCGGGCGCGATAGGTCACTACTGTGGCTGCTAACGCAGCACGTCGGCGTGTGTACTTCTCATAGATGTACTGGATGACTTCTTCGCGACGTTCATGCTCAAAATCCACATCGATGTCGGGAGGCTCATCCCGTTCTCGTGAAATAAAGCGTTCGAACAGTAGCGATACTTTTTCTGGTGAGACCTCGGTAACAAAGAGGCAGTAGCAGACCACCGAGTTTGCTGCGGATCCGCGGCCCTGGCACAAGATGCTGCGGCCTCGCGCAAAGCTGACCAAGTCATACACGGTGAGAAAGTAATACTCGTACTCTAACTCAGCGATCAAACTCAGCTCGGCCTCAATGCGGTCACGTACCGACTCTGGTACGCCATTAGGCCAGCGTTTAGCGGCGCCCTGCCAGGTAAGTTCGCGCAGGTACTGGGGTGCAGAATAGCCCTCGGGAACTACTTCCTTTGGATACTCGTAGCGCAGCTCATCCAGGTTGAAGTGGCACTGGCGAGCGATGAGTTGGGTCTCTTCCAACAGCTGGGCCGGATAGAAACGGCTGAGATACTCAAGAGCGCGTATATGCTGTTGAGCATTTGCCAGCCGTCGACCACCCAGCTGCGCGACGCTGCAGTTGTGATACAGCGCCGTGAAAACATCGTGCAGTGGCTTGCGACTGGCGCAATGCATTTGCACATCGCCGCAGGCAACAAGCGGAAGGTTGAGTACAGCGCCCAAAGTTTGCAGCTCGCGGTAGCGGCGCAGTTCATCATTGCCGAGCAGATAATGTACGCCCAGCCAGACACGACTTTTGCACAACCTTGCTAACTGGCGACCGAAGCCCCGGTTTGCTTCTGAATTCTCGTCCGGCAACCAGATCAGCAAACAACGTTTGAGATGAAAGATCAGGTCTCTAAGCGCGAGCTCGTATTCTCCCTTTGGGCTCCGTCGTCTTCCCAGGCTGATAAATCCAGAAAGCTCCGCATAGGCGGCACGATTGGGTGCTAGCGCAACAACACGTATACCTTCTGTTAATGTGAACTCGCTGCCAATGATGAGCGCAATGCCATGCTCTTTGGCGGCTACATGCGCTTTGACAACACCCGCCAAGGTGCATTCATCGGTAATCGCAATACCCGAATAACCCTGCGCCGCCGCTTGCGCAACTAATTCCTCTGGCCGCGATGCGCCGCGAAGAAAGCTATAGCAGGAAAGACAGTGAAGCTCGGTGTATTCGTAGGGATAAGCCATCGCGTTTGCTCATGGATTATCCAGCGGGCTCAGCACACCCATCGCACCACGGCCGAGAACATGCGTATAAATCTCTGTGGTTTTTACATCGGAATGGCCCAGCAGTTTTTGAATAGTACGTAGGTCATAACCTTGCTGCAGAAGGCGAGTCGCAAAACTGTGGCGAAAGGTATGACAGCGAATCGGCTTGATGATGCCCGCTGCTTTACGCGCTTTGCTTACCGCTTTGCGTAAACTTGTCTCGTGTAGATGATGGCGGCGCAGTACGCCCGAGCGAGGATCGGCGCCAATACGGGTCGCGGGAAATAAAAACTGCCAACCCAGCTCCTTAGCGGCACTAGGATACTTTCGAGCTAGAGCATTTGGCATATAGACCTCGCCGAAGCCATCCTCTGTATCACGCTGATGCAGTCTTTTTACCAACAAGACCTGTTCTATGAGCCGATCGGTGAGCGTATTTGGCAACATAGTATTGCGATCTTTATCGCCCTTACCCGACCGTACGGTGATAGTTTTCAGCTCGAAGTCGAGATCCTTAATACGTAGGTTCAATAACTCATTCAAGCGCAGTCCACAGCCATAGAGCAGTTCGACCATCAAGCGATGCTTATCGCCTAAATGGTCAAGGATTTGGAGTACTTCTGCGTGTACCAATACAACTGGAAGGCGCCGTTTTAGCTTTGCTTTGCTGAACTGAACATTATTAAGTTCAACGCCCAGAAACTTTACATAGAGATACACCAAGGCATTTAGCGCGATGCGCTGCGTCGCCGGTGAGCAGTTTCGGTCCACTGCTAGATAGCTTAAGTATTGTTCAACATGAAGCTCAGACAGCGCTTTTGGATGCTGCTTGCCATGAAAATAAATGAACCTTCTAATCCACTCGATATACGTCTTCTCTGTCTTCCAGGCATACCCAGCTTCACGCATATGCCTGCGCAACTGATCGAGCAGCCGTACCGGTTGCGGCGGTACGAAGGGAGGAACGTCAGTAGGTTTTGGTCGATAAGCACTGTACATATATACAGTATATCTATATTGCGGAATCTTACACGGGTTTTTCACCGCGCCAGGCCTGGGCTATTCTTAACCTTTTGATTTATATAATTATTTATCCGGATGATGAGCGAATTTGATGGATAACTCGCATGACGCAGGGCGTACTATTCTTCCTTGCTAACGTTCGCCGATCGCAATATCCTGATTTTAGTGAATATTTTTTTGGAAATAGGGGACGTAGCTGGATGTTAGCGAGCCGGACAAAAACGAGCCTGTTCTTCCTAATACGCTGTTAAATTTCCGTTGCTCTAGCTTGGCGGTTCGGGGAGTAAAAACACAAGCACATGATCGAAGATGATGGAAAAAGGAATAGCGAGGGCCTGGCCGTCAGTTCAGCTTTTCCTTACGCTTTGAAGCGAAGTGCTTCGCACGCAAAACGAGTTTGGCGGACGCAGCACTTCGCTTCAAAGAGAAGCATGAAGCTGTCGTCCGATCGTACTTCGATATTTTGACCCCGCTCGAAATTGGTTCAGGGGTACGCGTTGC
>JBCCQO010000073.1:0-11293 GCA_039024595.1 Pseudomonadota bacterium
TCGGATGAGGATGTTATGACGAGTTGGACAAAAGGAAGTTCGGAGCCCCGCGGTCTTGGATTGGTACCCATGGTGGTGGAGCAAACTTCCCGTGGTGAACGGTCGTTTGACATTTACTCACGGCTTCTGAAAGAGCGGGTGATTTTCGTGGTCGGCCAGGTCGAAGACCACATGGCCAACCTGATAGTTGCGCAGCTCCTTTTCCTGGAGTCAGAGAATCCCGACAAGGACATACATCTCTATATTAACTCCCCCGGTGGTTCAGTTACTGCTGGCCTGTCGATTTACGACACAATGCAATTTATTAAGCCTGACGTTAGCACCATGTGTATTGGCCAGGCGGCGTCCATGGGGGCGTTTTTGCTTTGCGGCGGCGCAAAAGGGAAGCGCTTCTGCTTGCCGAACGCGCGAACCATGATCCACCAGCCAAGTGGAGGAGCTCAGGGGCAGGCTACCGATATTGATATTCAAGCCCGAGAGATTTTGATTATTCGCGAACGGCTCAACCGGCTCATGGCGGAGCATACCGGCCAGCCTCTTGAGGTGATTGAGCGCGACACGGAACGCGACCGGTTTATGGATGCGGACCAAAGCAAGGAATACGGGCTCATCGACGACGTCGTTAAGTCAAGGGATGTAACTGTCTCAGCGGCCTAGATTAGCCAGCGCTTAGGCCACAGATCGCGGCGATCAGACTTGCATTGAGCGCCGAAAAACATCAACCTAAAACAGCATGCAGTAAGGTAGAGGGCGGAGCGAGCTAATGAGCAAAGATTCAACCGGTACAGACGACGGCGGAAAGCTGCTGTACTGCTCATTTTGCGGAAAAAGCCAGCACGAAGTGCGCAAGTTAATAGCAGGTCCCTCTGTTTTTATTTGCGACGAATGCGTGGACTTATGCAACGATATTATTCGCGAGGAAGTCCAAGAGAGCAGTGATGAGGACGGCGACAACAAGTTGCCAGTGCCAGAAGAAATCAAGGGCATCCTCGATGAGTATGTGATCGGTCAGCAGCGTGCTAAGAAGGTGCTCTCCGTCGCGGTCTACAACCACTATAAAAGGCTGCGCCATGGCAGCTCTCAAAACAGCGATGTCGAGCTGGGTAAAAGTAATATCTTACTGGTTGGTCCAACCGGTTCAGGCAAAACGCTGCTTGCGGAAACC
This sequence comes from Pseudomonadota bacterium, assembly GCA_039024595.1. Taxonomy (GTDB): domain Bacteria; phylum Pseudomonadota; class Gammaproteobacteria; order Pseudomonadales; family Halieaceae; genus Congregibacter. The sequence goes on from JBCCQO010000073.1 coordinate 1,166, forward strand.
CTAGCGCGTCTTTTGGACGTGCCTTTCACCATCGCCGACGCAACTACGCTAACGGAAGCGGGCTACGTGGGTGAAGACGTTGAAAACATCATTCAAAAACTGCTGCAGAAGTGCGACTACGACGTAGAGAAAGCTCAGGTGGGTATCGTCTACATCGACGAGATCGACAAGATATCGCGAAAGTCGGATAACCCTTCGATCACCCGCGATGTATCGGGCGAGGGTGTGCAGCAAGCGCTGTTAAAGCTAATTGAGGGCACGGTCGCATCGGTTCCGCCGCAGGGCGGTCGCAAGCACCCTCAGCAAGAATTTTTACAGGTAGATACGTCTAACATTCTTTTCATCTGCGGCGGCGCATTCGCGGGCCTCGATAAGGTGATTCGCGATCGCTCCGAGAAGGGCGGGATTGGCTTCGGCGCCGAAGTGCACAGTAAAGACGAGAGCCGTAATGTCGGAGAAGTCTTGTCTGGACTGGAGCCCGAGGATTTGGTGCAGTATGGACTGATACCTGAATTTGTCGGCCGTCTGCCGGTCATTGCTACTTTGGAGGAACTTGATGTTCCTGCATTGGTCCAGATTCTTACTGAACCGCGTAACTCCTTAACCAAGCAGTATTCGAAGCTGTTTGATATGGAGGGCGTGGAGATCGACTTCCGAGACGACGGCCTGAATGCGGTAGCCGAGCGCGCCATGGAGCGCAAGACCGGTGCTCGAGGCTTGCGGTCTATTTTAGAGGCGGTGTTGCTCGACTCGATGTACAACATCCCGTCTCGCGACGATGTAGCAAAGGTGGTTATCGATGAGTCCGTTATTCGCGGCGACTCCGAACCGCTGCTCGTGTATCAAAATAGCGAGCCTGCTCGCGTAGCGGCTCCAGACGAGTAGCTGTCCTGCTCGCTTCGCGTTAGCGATGCGAAAGGGGGTTGAAAAAGACGTTTCCGCCCCAACCACTAGCGAAGCTCAGGCCCAGGCCAAGCCTCACGCTTGGTCCCCTTCGAGCCTACTTTGGAGAGATCTATGGCTGACCCAGTACTGGAGCTTCCGCTACTTCCTTTGCGCGACGTAGTTGTTTATCCGCACATGGTATTGCCCCTGTTCGTTGGCCGAGAGCGATCCATCGAAGCTCTTGAACACGCGATGGCGAACGATAAGCAAGTCCTCTTAGTGGCTCAACGTAACGCCGCAGAAGATGATCCTCGCGCTGATGATATCTATCAGGTAGGCACCGTTTCTAACATTCTTCAGTTACTGAAGCTGCCTGACGGTACGATTAAGGTGTTGGTTGAGGGCAGCTTTCGTGCCGCCGTCGACTTCGTCAACGACGACGAGGATTTTTCCATTGCCGGGGTTCGTGAGGTGGAGGCCGACGATCCCAGTGAAGAAGAATCGGAGGGCCTGGTTCGCACCACAACAGCAAACTTTGAAAAGTACGTCACCCTAAGCAAGAAAGTGCCTGCCGAGGTGCTTACCTCATTAACCGGAATCGATGAGCCCGGCCGCCTGGCTGACACCATTGCGGCGCATATGGGCGTAGAGCTAGAACAAAAACAGAAAATTCTAGAAATAGCCTCAGTGAAAGCTCGACTAGAGTATTTGATGGGCTTGATGGATGCGGAGATCGATGTCTTCCAGGTAGAGAAGCGAATTCGTGGACGCGTTAAAAAGCAGATGGAGAAGAGCCAGCGCGAGTACTACCTGAATGAACAGATGAAGGCCATCCAGAAAGAGTTGGGCGAGATGGATGAGGCCCCGAACGAGGCCGATGAGCTAGAACAGCGTATCGGTGAATCAAAAATGCCGCAGGAGGCTCATGAGAAGGCGCTTGCGGAACTTAATAAGCTGAAGATGATGTCTCCGATGTCGGCGGAAGCATCGGTGCTGCGCAGCTACATCGATTGGATGGTGAGTGTTCCGTGGAGTAAGCGTAGCAAGGTTAAACACGATCTCAGTAGGGCCACGGACATACTCGATTCCGATCACTATGGCCTAGAAGAAGTAAAAGAGCGCATCCTCGAGTATCTAGCCGTACAAAAACGTGTTCGAAAGGTCAAAGGGCCGGTTCTGTGTCTCGTCGGACCCCCTGGAGTGGGTAAGACCTCACTTGGTGAATCTATCGCGCGGGCAACGAATCGAAAATTTGTACGTATGGCCTTAGGCGGAGTACGAGATGAGGCTGAGATTCGAGGTCATCGGCGAACCTATATCGGATCCATGCCTGGAAAGCTCCTGCAGAAAATGGCGAAGGCCGGTGTTCGCAATCCCTTATTCCTGCTTGATGAAATCGACAAGATGGGCATGGATCATCGCGGTGATCCAGCTTCTGCGCTGTTAGAGGTCCTTGACCCAGAGCAAAATCATCAGTTCAACGATCACTATTTGGAAGTTGATTACGACCTTTCCGATGTGATGTTTGTGTGTACGTCAAACACCATGAATATCCCCACACCCTTATTGGATCGGATGGAAGTGATTCGCCTCCCGGGATATACGGAAGACGAAAAACTCAATATCGCACAGCGTTATCTGATTCCTAAACAGGTTAAGTTGAACGGACTGAAGAAGGACGAATTGTCCATTAGAGAGGACGCGCTGATCGATATCATTCGTTACTACACGCGAGAGGCTGGCGTGCGCGCCCTTGAACGCGAGGTCGCGAAGGTGTGCCGTAAGATGGTCAAAGCAATCACCTTAAAGGAGCAAGAAAGCGGCGTGGTTGTGGAGTCCGAATTGCTCGGCGAGCTCCTTGGTGTACGCAAGTTCAATTACGGCGTCGCCGAAGAAGAGAACAAAATTGGGCAGGTCACTGGTCTGGCATGGACCTCAGTCGGTGGTGAGTTACTGACGATAGAAGCCGCTGCGGTTGCCGGTAAGGGCCGTTACGTCAAAACCGGTTCTCTAGGCGATGTGATGCAAGAATCTATACAGGCAGCGAGCACAGTGATGCGTAGTCGCTCCCAGGTGCTCGGGATTCCTGCGAGTTACCATGACAACCAAGATATGCACATTCACGTTCCCGAGGGCGCTACCCCGAAAGACGGACCTAGCGCGGGTACGGCAATGTGCACCGCACTTGTGTCAGTGAGCACGCAAATACCGGTTCGAGCGGACGTTGCCATGACCGGTGAGATTACGCTCCGCGGTGAAGTGTTACCTATCGGTGGTTTGAAGGAAAAGCTGTTGGCGGCTCGACGCGGGGGAATTAAAACCGTGTTGATTCCCAAAGAGAACGAGCGTGATCTGAAAGAAGTCCCTGACAACATCAAAGAAGACCTTGAGATTCTGTCAGTGAAGTGGATCGACGAGGTCCTGGAGATTGCTCTAGAGCGCGCTCCAACGCCTCTGAGCGATGAGGAATATCTGGCTGGAACGGTTCAAGGGCAAGGTGCAAAAGGCGACACGGACGACGGCCGAATCAACACGCACTAGGCACGCACTAGGCACGCACTAGAAAAGTAGCCCGGTTTCCCGATAGGGGTGCCCCGGTGTAGCTTCCTCCGTGGAGGTGTCGTTCTGCCAGACATCATTGATTGAACAAAGAGTTCAAGAGAGTTTGAACAAAGGGCGCAAGAGAAGAATAAAATGAAAATGCAAAACACGTGGAAAAGAGGCGCAAAAGTTGACCGAAAAGTTTGCGCTGGTATACAGTCCGCGCAAGAGTCGCGCTAGCTTACTTTTGAAACCCACAGCGCCAATAACGGAAAAATACAAAGACGGCATAACCGGCAAAGGAAATAACGCCGGTAAAAAGCTCGCCAACACATCATCTCTAGCTTTACCGGACAGGGGACCTTAGTGAACAAATCTGAACTTATTGATGCGATCGCATCAGCAGCTGATATCAACAAATCCGACGCGGGCCGCGCCCTTGACGCCGTCATCGATAGCATCACCGATGCATTGAAACGAGGTGATCAGGTTTCTTTGGTCGGCTTCGGTACGTTTTCGGTCAAACATCGGGCTGGCCGAGAAGGTCGCAACCCGCAAACCGGCGAAACGATCCAAATCAAACCTTCGACAGTGCCCGGATTCAAAGCGGGCAAAGCACTCAAAGACGCTGTTAACGACTAGTTGAATTGCGCGGGTCTCTTCGTGAGACCCGTTCAAAGGGACCGTGGGCCCGATCGCCTGATCAGGTCGCTCTGTTCTTGAGCTGATAGCACGCTGTTTTTGAGTCTCAGGCACCACGACGTCCCACGTAATTCAGTATCCTGTCTCCACCTCCTTTCCAGCCGATGAGATTGTGGCCTCCCGAGCGTTGTAGAGGGCTCGGTAGCACGATTAGTGCTAGAGAAGCCGTGCATTTAGGCTACTTTGCACGCAGGACTTCGATACGCGCCTCGTAAGCATTAGAATGACCTCCGCCGATATTGTGTTTCTGTGCCCAGCGTGGCTATGGCAATAGAGATGGAGGCGTGGACGTGAAAGAGCGGCGCCCCTTGGCTGTAAGCAGATTACTTTCGGTGTGTGGCGCGATCTCGGTGAAGTAGCATCGGCGAGTTAGAGAGCCAGAGTGGCGTCGCCCTGAGACAAGTCTCAAATGACTATTCTAAAGTTTGAATCCAACGTTTAAATCCAGAGTTAGAAAAGCATGCTTCAGGACATTCGAGCCAACAGCCAAGGAACGATAGCGAAGATCATCATTGGTCTGATCGTGATTTCCTTTTCGATCTTCGGGATAGAGTCTCTTCTATTCAGTGGCGGAAGCGGGGGCGTAGCGGAGGTCAATGGGGATGAGATCAGTGCCTTCGCGCTGCAACAGGAGCTCTCAGTAACTCAACGCCAGCTGTTGGCGATGTTGGGTGAGAACGCGGACCCAGCACTACTCGATCAGCAAAGGCTTTCTCAGCAGGCGCTGGAAACGCTCATTCAACGCACGGTTCTGCGCCAGGCAACGGACGAGCTAGGGCTGTCTGCATCGGATGCGGTACTGGGAGAAATGATTGCGTCGATGGAGCAGTTTCAACTTGATGGCCAGTTTTCACGCGATATGTATCAGAGCTCACTGGCTAGTGCAGGATTCACGCCCGCGCTGTTTCAGGCAAGACTCGCCGAGGATCTGCAAATTGGTCAGCTAAGGGCCGGTCTTGCTGGGAGTGATTTCAGTACCAATAAGGAGCTAGACCTTGCCGCCAAGATTGCCTATGAGGGTCGCGACGTCCGGTACATCACTATCCCAACCTTAGATTTCTTGGTGAGCGCGGTGGTAACGGAAGCGGAGGTAGCCGATTTTTATGCAGCTAACACGCCTAGGTTCACCACGGATGAGGCGCTGACGCTGGAATACATCGAACTAAAACAGCAGTCCTATGTGGAACCGATTGCGGATCAGCGACTGCGAGAAGAGTTTGAACTCACCCGGGAGGAGTTTTCCGTAGCGACCGAGTCGCGAGTCTCCCACGTTTTGCTTGAAGGGGATCTCGATAGCGTCGCGCCTGAGCTTGGTGAAGTGCAGGCTGCGCTCACTGCCGGTCGCGATTTTGCCGAAGTAGCTCAGGAGTTCTCTAGCGACGTAGGTTCCGCGCCTTCGGGCGGTGATTTGGGCTATACGGCCGGCGACGCCTTTCCCGAGGAGATGGAGCTGGCGATCTCTGCGCTCGAGCTGGGCGAGGTAAGCGCACCGGTCGTGACCGACGCAGGCGTACATATTATCAAGCTGACTGATCGACGCGAAGGAAGTGAAGTGGCCTACGAGGATGTAGTGGGTGAGCTGGAACGGCGCTTACAGGCTAGCGACGCAGGTGCGGCCCTATTGCGTGATGTAGAGGCGTTGAGAGATTTGGTGTTTAACGCAGGAGACCTGGAGGAACCCGCATCGGAACTTGGATTGGAGGTGCTGCGCAGCGAGGCATTTACTCGCGCGGATGTCCCGGTTGCTCTGGATGATCCTCGTCTACTGGATGCGGCGTATTCGGATGACGTCCTCGTAGAGGGGCACAACAGCGAAGTTGTTGAGCTCGACCCTGAGCACTTCGTTGTTTTGCGCGTCGCAGAGCGGGCTCCACCGCGCGTGCTGTCGCTCGAGGAAGTCTATGGGGAGATTGAAGTTGAGTTGCAGGAGACCAAGGCGAGTGAACTTGCCGCAGCCGCCGGTGAAGAGATTATCGCCGCGCTTGAAACAGGCACCAGCGTCGAGGAAGCGGCGAATAGCGCCGGTTTTGAGTGGCAGGTTGAGCTCGGTGCTAGACGGGACAGCGCTCGCATTCCCCAACCCGTGAAGCGCTCGCTGTTTGCACTACCCGCACCGGCCGCGGAAGGGCCCCGACGAACGTTGGTCGACGATTCATCCGATACGGTCTATGTCTTAGAGCTCGACCGAGTGACCAGCGGAGATTTGGCATCCGTGCCAGCACAGGACCTTCGTCAGCTCAGGGACCGCGTAGCCGGTGAGGCTGGTGGCGTTCTCCAACAGCAAATTGAGAATGCGTTTCGATCAGACGCCGATATAAACGTATTCTAGATTGTCGTGGCAGAATCACTGCAAAACCTAGTGGACAGTATCGTCGCGGCGACCCCTGGCCTACCAACACCAGGAACGCTGGCTCAATGGCGGCCTACGTTAAGCGGTGATTTGCCTATCCAGATTCGCTCCAACGGGGACTGGGAGCACGAAGGTGATCTAATTCGTCGTGAGGGCTTGATCCGGTTGTTCGCATCCATCCTGCGTAGGGAAGAGGATGGCCACTTCTACCTCGTCACGCCGGTTGAAAAGTGGCGAATCGTTGTTGATCGTCATCCCCTACAGGCCATCGATTGTGATTGCGTAGGCTGTAACGGCAGTTCAACGTGGTACGCCTTGCTCAATACCGGCGGCCGGTGCCAACTCGGTGGCAACAACCGATTATGCATCGCCGGTGATTCAGGCGAACCGTATACTGAACTACCGAACGGTCTGACGGCTCAACTTACCCGGCCAGCTTGGTATCGTTTGGTAGAGGCGGCGTCGATCGAGGACGATCTCGCCTTTATTGTCAGTGCGGGCGAGCGTATCGAGCTGGGCGGTATCGATTAGTGGTTCCAAGCTTGGACGGGTTTTCTACACGCTGACTAAGTGTTGGGCGCATAGGACAAATGTTGCGCCAATCGGTCACGTATTAGCGTCACATATTGGGATAGTTAGGTCCTCCGAACCCCTCCGGTGTGATCCACGTGATGTTTTGCGCGGGATCCTTTATGTCGCATGTTTTGCAGTGAACGCAGTTTTGCGCATTAATCTGAAAACGTTTTCCATCGTCTTCCTCAATAACTTCATATACGCCTGCTGGACAGTATCGTTGTGCGGGCTCGTCAAACAGAGGCAGGTTTGACTCTATCGGTACGCTTGGATCAGCTAAAGTCAGGTGACAAGGCTGATCTTCCTCATGATTGGTATTCGATAAGAAGACGGAAGATAGGCGATCAAAACTGATGACGTTGTCTGGTTTTGGATAGTCAATTTTTTTGCAGTCAGCCGCCGGTTTCAACGCTGCATAGTCGGGTTTTGAATCATGGAGTGTGAACGGTAGCTTGCCGCCGAAAATATTCTGGTCGATCCAGACCATCGCGGAGCCCAGTAGTACTCCAAGGCTGTGCATAAAGCCGGAGAAGTTGCGAGTGCGGTAAAGCTCGTCATACAGCCAGGAAGCACGGAGTTTGTCGCCATAGGTCTCTAGTTCGGCTGGCGGTTGCTCCTCGCGAAGTGCCTCAACCACTGATTCCGCAGCGATCATGCCGCTCTTCATAGCAGTATGATTGCCCTTGATCTTCACCGAGTTGAGCGTCCCCGCATCGCAGCCAATTAATAGTCCGCCTGGGAAATGCATTTTTGGAAGCGAGTTGAGGCCTCCTTTTACGATTGCACGAGCGCCGTAGGTCAGTCGCGTCCCACCCTCTAAATACTTAAGGGTCTCCGGATGATGTTTCCAGCGTTGGAACTCCTCATACGGTGATACGTGCGGATTGCTGTAGTTGAGGTCGGTAATAAATCCTAGGAACACCTGGTTGTCTTCGGCGTGATAAAGAAACGCACCGCCAGTAGAGCCGCTTTCTGATAAGGGCCACCCCAGCCCGTGAACCACTAAACCCGGCTGATGTTTTTCCGGCTCGATCTCCCAGATTTCTTTGATCCCAATACCATAGTGCTGTGGATCCTTGCCCTCATCTAGATTGAAGTTGGCGATGAGCTGCTTACCTAGGTGTCCGCGGCAGCCTTCAGCGAATAGCGTGTAGCGCGCATGTAGCTCCATGCCCTGCATGTAGCTGTCCTTATGTTCGCCCTCAGCGCTAATACCCATATCGCCGGTCGCTATGCCGCGAACGGATCCATCCTCGTTATAGAGCACTTCGGAAGCGGCAAAGCCGGGATAGACTTCTACACCGAGTGCTTCCGCTTGCTCTGCGAGCCAGCGACACACGTTACCCATCGATACAATGTAGTTGCCATCATTGTGAGTTGGTTTGGGTATGGCGAAGCCTGGGAGTTTGACGGCTGACTTTTGGCTCAAATAGAAAAAGAAGTGGTCGGTAGCGACAGGAGTGTTTAGAGGCGCGCCCATTTCTTCCCAGTCGGGAAACAGTTCGTTCATGGCACGGGGCTCAAGAACTGCGCCGGAAAGTATATGGGCACCGACTTCTGAACCCTTCTCTACAACGCAAACAGTAATTTCCTGCTCGTTCTCGCTTGCGAGCTGCATGATGCGACAGGCGGCTGAGAGTCCCGCTGGCCCTGCGCCAACGATGACAACATCAAACTCCATTGCTTCGCGTTCCACGATTTTTCCTCGCTCCAGTTGTTCTGGTTACAGTTGGTATGGTTAATGGACGGTAGCGATCGTCTGTATGGCTTTGATCAGCAAGATCGATGCATGTCCTACCAGACGAATGCCCGTTGGTTAATAAACATACTCGAAGTTCAATTATACATTTTTTCGTTTGCTTCCCGCTACTTAGGTAATGAGAAGCAGTTCGCTTTAGAGCTCGCTTGGTCCGAATCCCAAGCTTATTACGAGCCTTATTGTAGCAAATCTTTGTGTAAAGTACTCAGTGTCAACATGCTCCGAAATCTGCCGTTCGACTAATCGTGTTAAATCCGATCAAACGTGCTCGATAAGAGGATTCAGTTAGCCCCCCGGAATTTCGCGATGTTTCAAAGCCTCCAGCGGTTTTGTTACATCGATGATTCGTTTACGTCTTCAGATCCCAGCAAAACCTCTTATTCGTGCATTCACGGCGTAGGTATCGGAGCTTAATAGGCAGGAAAAGCTCGCTTCAGTCGACCCAGCTCATCGGCTATGGTGGTGCTGATGCCAGAAATCGCTCCCCCTTTACCGTCTCCTTCAAACGACCAAGTGGTCCCTGACCAAACGAGTTCGGCCTTGTTACCTTTGATGAGAAACCCGCTGACCTCGACAAGTACCGTTGATTCTTGCGCTGGAGCTTCTTCCAGGTCACGGGTGTATTCGAAAAATGCCTTCACACTAGGGTGCTGAGGAGACACTCGGTTTCCCTGTTGGAGGAGGCTCGGTTGACCGGGCGCAACACGATTTACCAGCAAAATCGCCAGGGAGTTTTTATCACTTGCAGCATCGAGTACGGCCTGCCGATCGATGAGGTCGAAGGAGGGAAGGTCGTGGTGGCTTGCGTAGGCGGTTATACCCTGTTGCTGAAGATCAGCAACGAGTCGGTCCTCCATCGCTATCCGGATGGTGTCCGTTTTTGCGTAAGTGAAGACGTACATGCCTTTGCTATTGGCAGACTGACTAGCGGCCTCGTCGATAGTTGTGCTACAGGAGGTCAATAAGAAAAACGCGAGTAGTACGGCTGCGTTCATGAGGCCGTTCATGAATCGACTGCAGGCCAGTGGAATACGCTTCAGCACTAGCTCTCCTTTAACATGGCAGCAAAGACCAACACTTTCTGCCCCTAGGTCATGAATGAGTACTTGAAAGAAGTATAGGTTGAAGCCGCGCTGACTGAAACGAAAACGCAAAAACGCTGAGCGCGCTTTGCCTCTGGTGGGTTTGGCTCGTAACTATGCTGCTCTTACCCCAACCGCTCATCAAACCGCTCATACCCAAGCTGCTCTCAGAGAAGCAGCCGCTGATATATAATCAGCGCCGTCTCGACCTTTCGCCTCTAGGCCGGTTGGTGGCA
>JBCCQO010000074.1:0-11274 GCA_039024595.1 Pseudomonadota bacterium
AGATTTCAACTTAGTTTTCAATTAACAGCAAAGCGAAAGGGAGCATCCCATGAGCACAGTAACCAAACTAGAGACTTCTCCAGATTACCGCGTCGCCGACATCAGCTTAGCTGAGTGGGGTCGTCGCGAACTAGAAATAGCGGAAGGTGAAATGCCCGCGCTGATGGCCATGCGCTCCAAGTACGCCGGCGACAAACCACTCGCAGGGGCGAAAATCCTCGGCTGTATTCACATGACCATCCAGACCGGCGTGCTCATTGAAACCTTGGTAGAACTCGGTGCAAAAGTGCGCTGGTCTTCATGCAACATATTCTCTACGCAGGACCACGCCGCAGCTGCGATCGCCGCCGCTGGCGTTCCTGTTTTTGCCTGGAAAGGGGAAACGGAAGAAGAGTACGAGTGGTGCATAGAGCAAACCATTCTCAAGGATGGACAACCCTGGGATGCAAACATGGTGCTTGACGATGGTGGCGACCTCACCGCGATGCTGCACGATAAGTATCCCCAGATGCTGGCGAAAATCCACGGGATCACGGAAGAAACGACCACCGGTGTGCATCGCCTTTACGAGATGCTTGAAGCCGGCTCGCTAAAAGTTCCTGCGGTCAACGTAAACGACTCGGTCACCAAGTCAAAGAACGACAACAAATACGGCTGCCGTCACAGTCTAAATGACGCGATCAAGCGCGCCACGGACCACTTGCTGTCAGGCAAGCGCGCCTTAGTTATTGGCTATGGTGACGTCGGTAAAGGTTCAGCGCAGTCGCTTCGGCAGGAAGGGATGATTGTTCGTGTTACTGAAGTGGATCCAATCTGTGCAATGCAGGCCTGCATGGATGGCTTCGAAGTGGTTTCGCCCTTCGTCGACGGCATTGATGACGGAACCGAGGGTTCGATCGATGCAGACTTGCTCGGTAAGACCGACCTTCTCGTTACCACGACCGGCAACTACAACGTCTGCAACGACCGTATGTTGCGAGCGGTGAAGAGCGGCGCGGTGGTATGCAACATCGGTCACTTCGATAACGAAATCGACACGGCGTATATGCGCCGCGAGTTTGACTGGGAAGAGGTCAAGCCACAGGTCCACAAGGTCTACCGAGATCGCGCCAGTAATGACCATCTCATTCTTCTGGCGGAAGGTCGCCTGGTGAACCTAGGCAACGCGACTGGCCATCCGTCTCGAATTATGGACGGATCCTTTGCCAACCAGGTTCTGGCACAGATTTATCTCTACGGACAGCGCTTTGCCGAAATGGATGACGCGCAAAAGGCCGACGCGCTCAAGGTTGAGGTACTTCCTAAAAAGCTCGACGAAGAAGTCGCCGCGCACATGGTTGCGGGCTTCGGTGGTGTGATCACCAAGCTTTCGCAGGAGCAAGCAGATTACATCAACGTCAGCGTAGATGGTCCCTTCAAGGGCGACGATTACAAGTACTAGTTCGCCGCAAACCCGGCATCGGAGGTCACACGCAGCAGTGGAACGTGAAGCCGCAATCAGCTTTGAGTATTTCCCCCCCAAAACGGAGGCGGGAAAAACCAAGCTATTAGAGGAAACTACGCCCGCTTTGTGCAGCGCGAATCCCGCGTATTTTTCCGTGACCTACGGTGCTGGGGGCTCAACCAGAGACAATACCAGGGGCGCCGTGCTAGCCCTCAAGGAGCGCGGCCAAACCGTTGCTCCTCATCTGAGCTTTGGCCTCGATAGCGAGGAGGCGATAGCGACGCTTCTCGACGGCTATCGCTCCGCTGGGATCAATCGGCTGGTTGCACTGCGCGGCGACCTGCCCTCCGGATCCGGTGCTGGAGCTCGTTTGGTGTACGCGAACGAGCTCGTTGAATTTATACGCAAGCACAGCGGAGATCATTTCCACATCGAGGTAGCCGCCTACCCGGAGATTCACCCACAAGCGGAAAGCTACGAAAGCGATGTCCGCTTTTTGCGGGGTAAGTTCGACGCAGGTGCCGATAGTGCTATTACCCAGTATTTTTACAACGTCGAGTCGTACTTTTACTTTTTGGACCGCTGCGCGGATGCGGGAATCGACAAACCTATCTACGCCGGGGTCATGCCCATCACTAACTTTTCGAACCTAGCTCGTTTTTCGAAAAACTGCGGGGCAGAAATCCCGCGCTGGATCGTAAAGCGACTCGAAGGTTTCGGAGACGACAGCAAAAGCATTCGCGCATTTGGAGTGGACGTTGTCACTCAACTCTGCGAAACGCTCCTTGAAAATGGCACACCTGGTATCCACTTTTACACAATGAACCAGGCGGAACCTACCTTACAAATCTGCAAGAACCTCGGCATAGTCAGCGACCACGCCGGCGGCTAAAGAATGCAGCGCCCGCGCTTCTTTGTGGATCAGCCTTTCATCCCGGGCGAACTTATCGATCTTCAGGAGCCTGTCTCAAGGCATATATCCAAGGCTTTGCGTATGCAGATCGGTGACGCCCTTTGCCTATTCGATGGCCGTGGGGTTGAAGCAAACGGGAGCATCCAAGCGATCAGTCGCAAGACGCTCACCGTCCGAATTGAAGAAGCATCACCGATAGACCGCGAATCTTCCCTGGAAGTCAGTCTTGCAATCTCGATGTCGCGCGGCGATCGCATGGATACGATCGTACAAAAAGCGACGGAGCTTGGCGTTACTCGCATACTGCCCTTCAACAGCGAGCGCACAGAACTTCGCCTGACGGAGGATCGGGCAGCGAAAAAACTCGCCCATTGGAGAGCCATAGCAGCGAGTGCTTGCGAGCAGTGCGGACGCAATCTTATTCCCAGTATTGAAGCACCGCTTACCTTCCAGGCGCTGCTCTCGCAATTTTTGAGCAATTCGGCCTCGCTGAAGCTTTTACTCCATCCGGGTATGAGCTGTGAGCCGCTGCCTTTGCATTGCACAGAGTTAACGCTGTTGATTGGCCCAGAAGGCGGCTTTAGTACGACAGAGGTGGAGCAAGCGATCATCGGCGGATTCAAGCCCTTAAGCTTAGGCCCTCGCGTACTGCGAACAGAGACCGCACCGTTGGCGGCGGTAGCGGTAGCACAGGCTCGTTGGGGAGACTTGCTAGCAGGTTAAAGGGATCTGGCAGAGAATCGATAGCAAGCAGACCCACAGACTACTTGCTCCACGGCACCCCATTACGTAGGGTAAAACTTTCAGCCTGCGGATACCTTGAATGAGCGTCAAAATCGGGGTCGTGATGGACCCTATCTCGGCCATCAGTTACAAGAAAGACAGCACCATGGCGATGCTCTGGGCGGCCCAAGACCGGGATTGGTCGCTGTACTACATGGAACCGGGCGACCTCTCACTGATACAGGGTGACGCCTTTGCGAAAATGGCGCCGCTGACCGTGTTTCGCGACCCTACGCGTTGGTTTGCACTCGACGAGCCCAGTCTGCAAAAACTATCCGAGCTTGATGTCGTTCTCATGCGAAAGGATCCCCCCTTCGATAACGAATACATCTATGCCACTTATATCCTCGAGGCGGCGGAGCGAGAAGGCACACTCATCGTTAACCGCTGCCAGTCCTTGAGAGATTGCAACGAGAAGGTCTTTGCCACGCAGTTTCCCGAGTGCTGCCCTCCTGTTTTGGTAAGCGGCGATTCGGAGCAGTTAAAGTCCTTTTATGCAGAGCACGGCGACGTGATTTTTAAACCTTTGGACGGAATGGGTGGCTCTTCGATTTTTCGCGTACGCGAGGGAGACCAAAACCTTTCGGTGATCCTCGAGACACTCACGCGCTACGGCACCGAGACCATCATGGCTCAACGGTATTTGCCGGAAATCGTGGACGGCGATAAGCGCATTTTGATGATAGAAGGAGAGCCAGTGCCTTACTGTTTAGCGAGGCTTCCTTCGCAGGGAGAGCTTCGCGGCAACCTCGCAGCCGGCGGAACCGGACGAGCTCAAGAGCTCTCCGAGCGCGATCAATGGATAGCGCAGCAGATCGGTCCCGAGCTAAAAAAGCGGAATTTGATTTTTGTCGGATTGGACGTGATCGGCGACTATCTCACGGAAATCAATGTCACTAGCCCAACCTGCATTCGTGAAATAGATGAGCAATTTGGTACGGACATTGGCGGACAGCTGATGGATGCCATTGCAACACGACTTACCGACCTCATGGGCTAATGCAGACAAACGCCGTAGTAAGTAACGATCGGCTCGCCCTGTGTGCGCTCATTGCTGCGGCCTTGCACGTCCTGCTCATTCTGGGGATTAGCTTCGACGCACTACGTCCCTCCGATGCCCGTCATCAAGTGGAAGTTACGCTCGTGCAAAACCCTGGTATCCGACCCAATCGCGCCGACCATATTGCACAAGCTGATCAGCAGGGTAGCGGCTCAGAAGCGCTTCGGGACCGAGCGTCAGGCTCACTAAGTGCGCTGCCACAGCCAATGAGCGCCGCGCAGCTTGAACCAGTCGCCGATAGCCAAGGTCGCGAACGGCTCGCGTCGCCCTCGGTTACGGCCTTAGATTCCCTGCGAAAGGTGGTTGATCGGCGCGGGGAGCAAGACAACTTCGAAGATCTCCCCGAAGCGGAAAAGGAGTTGGCAAGGCTGAATCAGGAACTCGCGCGGCTCCGCGCTGATCTCGACGCACAGCGGCAACAGTACTCCCGTAATCCGCGGGTTCGTCGTCTGGACGCGGTATCTGCGCGGGCTGCCGCCGATGCGGCTTACCTTGCGGACTGGCGACGACGAGTTGAAACCGTCGGTAATCAGTACTATCCAGAGGCATCCCTGCGCTACGGGATCTACGGGAGCCTAAAAATGCTCGTCACCATTCGCGCAGACGGCAGTCTTGAAGGTATCGATATTCTCAAGTCATCGGGATACGCGGTTCTCGACGAAGCAGCCGTTCGAATCGTCCGTCTCGCAGCGCCGTTCTCACCTTTCCCCGAAGCGCTGCGCGACACTACAGATAAGTTAGAAATACTACGCACGTGGCAATTCGAGCAAAACCCGCTAAGCTCGAACAATGCGAGTAGCTAGCGTTTGATTCGCCGTGCCTGAAGACCGCTCCTTGGGGCAAGGCGACCCGCCCCGGCGAACGCCGAAAACGCAGGCATCCTGTAGCAGCCTGCGCGATCACTTCTTGCTTGCGATGCCGAGCATTGATACTGGCATTTTCAGCGGCAGCATCACGTATGTATGCGAGCACGGCGAGGCCGGTGCAATGGGCATTGTGCTCAATCAGCCCCTCGACCTGAGCCTGGGCGAAATCTTTGAGCACCTGGAGATCGATACGCATCGCAGTTTTGAGGACGAGCCTGTTTTAGCGGGCGGACCGGTTCAGATTGATCACGGCTTTGTTCTCCACCCGCCGCACGAAAAAGAGTGGGACGCCACCCTCAGGGTTACGAAAGAGGTGCACCTGACCACCTCGCAAGACGTTCTAAAGGCGATTGCATCCGGCGATGGACCGCAGGAGTTTGTGATTGCGTTGGGCTATGCGGGATGGTCGGCAGGCCAACTTGAAGAAGAAATAGCAGGCAACAGCTGGCTAACACTGCCCGCGGAACGGCACATCTTGTTTCAAACATCTGTGGCGCAGAGGGTCAGCGCCGCCGCCGCAATGCTCGGCATTGACATGAATCTGCTAAGTGCTGAGGCCGGACACGCCTGAGCACGTGACCGATTCGAACTCCATTCGCGCCATGGCCTTCGATTTTGGTCTTCGCCAGATTGGCGTCGCTGTGGGCAATACAGCGCTCGGCACTAGCCAAGCCCTACCCATACTTTCTGCAAAAGATGGGATACCTAATTGGGATCTGGTGAGCGCACTCCTCGGTGAATGGAAACCTGATCAGGTCTTAGTTGGCGACCCAATCAACATGGACGGCACTGTTAGCGAAATAGCCACCCGAGCGCGCAAGTTCGCGAGGCGTCTCGAGGGCCGTTTCGGTGTATCGGTAACGCTCGTTGACGAGAGATTAACCAGCTTTGCTGCAAAACACGCGCAGCGAGATCTCGGGCATGATGGGAACTACAAACGGGAGCCGGTCGATAGCCTTGCCGCAGAATTGATACTTCGGGACTGGTTCAACCAGAGGGACTAAGCGCGTGAGCGGCAGACTAACCGCTACGACTATCATCGACGTGGTAGTTCTCGTTCACAACGTCCACCCCTCGTCGCTTATCAAACATTTTGATACCTAATCTCACTTCGTTTGCAGAATCGGCGGAACGGATCGCTTCCGCAGCACTGATCGCACCATCGCTGTACTTCGACAGCAGGGATTGATCCAGTGTCTGCATCCCAAGTTCATTAGAACGAGCCATCACTTCCTTAATGAGGTGGATTTGGCCGGTTCGGATGTACTCAGAAATGAGGGGTGAGTTAATCAGCACCTCCATTACCGGCACCCGACCACTTCCGTCGGCTCGCGGCAACAGCATCTGAGCAACCATCGCATTTAGGTTAAGCGATAGATCCATCAGCACCTGAGGATGACGCTCGGAGGGAAAGAAACTGAGTATTCGATCGATCGCCTGGTTCGCATTATTTGCATGCAGGGTGCAGAGACACAGGTGGCCAGTTTCCGCGAAGGTCAACGCATGCGCCATGGTTTCTGCGGTGCGCACCTCACCAATAAGGATCACGTCCGGCGCCTGCCGCAAGGCGTTTCTTAGACCGATTTCGAAAGACTCCGTGTCGATACCGACTTCCCGCTGAGTGATCAGGCACCCCGCGTGGTCATGTATGTATTCGATCGGATCTTCGATAGATAATATATGCCCGCGGCTATTGCGGTTACGGTGGCCAACCATCGAAGCCAACGAGGTAGATTTACCCGTTCCGGTCCCGCCTACAAAGATCACCAGACCGCGTTTGTCCATCGCAAGGTCGCCGACAATTGCTGGCAAACCAAGCTCAGTAAATCCTGGAATCTCCGCCTTGATTCGCCTTAGCACTAAGCCAAAGCTACCCCGTTGAATAAAGGCGCTTGCCCGAAAACGTCCGTGTTCGTCGGAGAAAATAGCGTAGTTGCACTCTTGCTCACGAAGGAAGGTCGCTTGCTGATCAGGTGTCATCGTCTCCAACACCAGGGCGCGGACGGACTCGTCGCTCAGGCTCTCCTTGCTGATAGAGGAGATCTTTCCATCGACTTTAATTGCGGGAGCCGCACGAGAGGTTAAAAATCCGTCTGAGGCACCGTGCTTAACCATAGCAGCGAGCAGTGAATCGATGTCCATGTCCGGCTTCCCCTTCTTTACCGCCCTACTAGCGCATTGAGTGTCGTGATCAAGACGCTTTATTTCTTATATCGCGAAACACTTCTGATAACGCGAAACCTTAGAAATTCTCCGGCATTCGCGCTTTTTGCTTGGCCACATCCCGGTTGATGATTCGTTTATCGACAAGATCCTTCAACGCCTGATCCATGGTCTGCATGCCAACCGCTTGCCCAGTCTGGATAGCCGAATACATTTGAGCCACTTTGTCCTCGCGAATTAGGTTTCTGATCGCGGGTGTTGCTCGCATAATTTCATGGGCTGCAACACGCCCTCCGGCGGCTCGACGCAGCAGCGTTTGTGACACAACGGCCTGTAACGATTCACTCAGCATGGAACGCACCATGTCTTTTTCCGCCGCAGGGAATACGTCGATCACCCGGTCGATAGTTTTTGCAGCGGAAGTGGTATGCAGCGTTCCAAACACCAGGTGACCGGTCTCCGCTGCCGTGAGCGCCAGGCGAATTGTTTCTAAATCGCGCATCTCACCGACCAAGATAATATCTGGATCTTCACGCAGGGCGCTTCGCAAGGCCTCCGCGAAACCAAGCGTATCTCGGTGGACTTCACGCTGATTCACAAGGCACTTCCGGCTCTCGTGGACAAACTCTATCGGGTCCTCGATGGTGAGCACGTGTTCGTACTTGTGATCGTTTATAAAGTCGATCATGGCCGCCAAGGTTGTCGACTTACCGGAACCGGTCGGCCCCGTCACCAATACAAGTCCTCGTGGCATCAGGCTGATATCCCGAAACACCTGACCCATACCCAGCTCTTCCATGCTCAGAACTTTGGTTGGGATCGTTCGGAAGACGCCGGCGGCACCACGGTTCTGATTAAAGGCATTTACACGAAAGCGAGCGACTCCAGGCACTTCGAAGGAAAAGTCTGTCTCTAGATACTCTTCAAAGTCTTTGCGCTGCTTGTCATTCATGATGTCGTAAATCAACTCATGAACTTGTTTGTGCTCCAGCGGAGGCAGGTTGATCCGGCGCACGTCGCCATCAACCCGAATCATAGGTGGCAGTCCTGCCGACAGGTGAAGGTCAGAAGCTCCCTGCTTCGCGCTGAACGCAAGTAGTTCAGTAATATCCATAAGTAGCCCGCTTGGTTCCTTCGTTAATCGTCTCTTATTGGTCTCGTTCTCTTATTATCTCAGTGTTCTTGTTTGCCAGTCTTTGTTATCAGCGTTTGTTTCTGGTCGCTGTTTCATGCGTTTCTCTTAATCCAGAACGCTCCAGAACGCGTCCGGTCGCCCACCATCACCCATGCAAACTGACGCAAGCGCTATGGCGAGTCGGCTTTCGGCTACCATAGGAGTATGGATCAGCCTGATATCGCCAGCAATATAGCAAAGGTACTGCTTGAGGTCAGAGCAGCAGCGGAAAAGCACGGTCGTGACGCCGAGTCGGTAACGCTGCTTGCAGTGAGTAAAACCAAACCGGTGAGTGCCGTGCGCGACGCCGCAGAGCAAGGGCAGAGACACTTCGGCGAGAACTACCTTCAGGAAGCGTCCGAAAAGATTGAGGCACTTTCAGACCTGGAGCTGATCTGGCACTTTATCGGTCCGATTCAATCGAATAAGACCCGGCCTATTGCCACTCAATTTAGTTGGGTTCACAGCGTAGATCGAAGCAAAATTCTGCGGCGCCTAAATGAGCACCGCGGAGACGACCTGGGTCCACTTAACATCTGTCTACAAGTGAATGTGTCTGGAGAAGCGAGCAAATCCGGTGTTGCTCCACAAGAGCTAGCAGCGCTCGTGCGCGAAGCAGGTGACTTGTCGCAGCTTCGTCTACGGGGTCTGATGGCGATTCCGGCACCTGCCTCGACCTTTGAAGGGCAGTATGATCAATGTATGCGGCTCAGCGAGTGTTTTTATCGCTGCAAAGAGCTGGACCCCCGGCTAGACACGCTGTCGATGGGAATGTCCGCCGACCTAGAAGCGGCGATCGCGGCGGGAAGCACGATGGTGCGCATCGGTACCGCGATTTTTGGCGCACGCGCGAAGCGAAGCTAGACCGGCTAAAGCTCGATAACGGTATACTGTCGAGCCTTTTTTCTGCGCCTCTTCGGTGGCGCGTCGGAACGAATAGTGAGTGATTTTCGAACCGCATTTGTCGGTGCGGGTAACATGGCTAAAAGCATAGTCGGAGGCATGCTCAGCTCGGGCTTTGATGCCAGCAATTTGTCTGCAGCGGATCCATTGGAAGCTAATCGCGCCGGCCTTGAGCAGTTGGCCGTCGCAGCAGTGACCACTAGCAACCGTGATGCGGTTGAGGGCGCCGATGTGATCGTACTCGCCGTTAAACCGCAGGTACTGAAAGGCGTTTGCACTGAACTTCGGCCAGCTCTTGACGAAACGCAGCTCGTGCTTTCGATTGCCGCTGGGGTCAATGAAGCCAGTTTACGTTCCTGGTTGGGCGAAGCTCCTGCGATCGTTCGCTGCATGCCGAATACCCCTGCGTTACTCGGAAGCGGTGCCACCGCTGTACACAGTGAGTCGCCCCTGAGCAATGAGCAGCGCATGCGAGTCGAGCGCATTCTGGGTGCGGTTGGCCTGGTAGCCTGGGTTGACGCGGAGGATCTCTTACACGGCGTCACCGCCTTGTCCGGCTCTGGACCTGCGTACTTCTTTCAGTTTATGGAAGCCATGATTGAAGAAGCACAAAGCATGGGCTTAACGGAGCAAGACGCAAGAGCTCTTTGCGCTCAAACTTGCATTGGCGCCGGCCGAATGGTGGCGGAAAGCACTACGAGCGCTTCCGAACTTCGGCGTCGCGTTACCAGTCCCGGTGGAACAACCGAGCGAGCAGTTGCGGTGTTCAGCGAAGAGGGACTTGAGAGACTGGTGCGAAAAGCGATGCGCGAGTGCTATGCCCGCTCCCAGGAGTTGGCACAGGATCTCGCGTAAAATCTGAATCCATACGCACATGCGCGTAATCGTCGTGTATTGGCGAGCGCAATAAAGTCAAAAGTAAATACCGAGCCCTAAATGAACACAGTTAATTCCATCGCTATTTATCTCGTACAAACCGTAGTTGGGCTCTATCTGCTGATCATGATCCTGCGCTTCATTCTGCAGCTGGCCATGGCGGACTTCTATAATCCAATCTCCCAGTTTCTCGTTAAGGCGACCAATCCACTGGTTCTTCCAGCGCGGCGGATTCTTCCAGCCAGAGGACGGTTCGACACCGCATCGCTCGTGCTCGCGATACTCATTCAGCTCCTTGGGATCATCCTGCTGCTCACGATGTACGGCTACTCGCCGCCATCGGTTAGCTTGCTGCTTGCTTGGTCTGTGGTTGGGGTGTGTGCGCTGATCGTGCGAATCTACTTCTTTGCCTTGCTCGGAATGATCATTCTGAGCTGGGTGGCCCCGGGAACGAGTAATCCAGCGGCTTACCTCCTCTACCAGATTACCGAACCGGTGATGGCGCCATTCAGACGCATTCTGCCGGCGATGGGAGGTATGGACTTCTCGCCGATCCTAGTCTTCGTGCTGATTAATATCTTAAACATTATCCTGCGGGACCTCGCGGGCGGTTTGCGCCTACCAGCAGCACTGGTAATGGGTATCTGAGTCCCTCACCGGACTGGACACTGCCGTGGATTCCAATTCTGTAGGTATTGTTGCGCCACAAGTGGCGGTCTTTGAAACGCCGCTTACCTTAGCTAGTGGCGCTACGCTTGGCGGTTATGAGCTAGTCTACGAGACCTATGGCGAACTCAATGGCGATACGAGCAACGCCATCCTTATATGTCACGCCTTGTCGGGGCATCACCATGCGGCCGGCTACCATAGCGCCGAAGACCGAAAACCCGGTTGGTGGGACGCGTGCATTGGGCCAGGTAAACCGCTGGACACAGAAAAGTTTTTTATCGTGTCCCTTAATAACCTCGGAGGCTGTCATGGCTCCACGGGCCCCACGAGCCCGCGAGAGGGCACAAGCCACCCCTGGGGGCCAGATTTCCCACAGCCAAGCGTCGAAGATTGGGTCGATGCGCAGGCACGCCTCGCAGATCG
>JBCCQO010000075.1:0-11019 GCA_039024595.1 Pseudomonadota bacterium
GATCAGCAGAGTCGACTTTGGGTGGTTTCGGCTCGCGGTATCGATCTGCTCGAGAGCTGGGATGGAAAAGAAGCTCGCTTTTCTTCCGTGAACGAGCGACTAGGAGCACCCAAAACTTCCCTTGGCGAGGCCATCGTAGAAGATTCCCTGGGAAGACTTTGGGCTCAATCCACGCTCATTGATCCCAGCACCTGGAGCTACCAGCGCATTGAGCGCTCCTCTGGCTGGGATGTTGGTAATCTTTGGATTGGCAGCAATGCGAAATTGCGCGACGGCACGATACTGTTTGGCGGCACCAGAGGTCTGCAAATGGTTAAGCCTGAAGACTATCGCCCAGAACCGCCAACCGATCGATTAGTGATCACCCACAGTGAAGTTGACTCGCAAGCGGTAGCACCTTCGCAACGTAACCCGCTCGTCTTGCAACCAGAGACAAAAACGTTTTCCGTCGAGTTTTCCTCACTGGCCTTTGCAGATTCAAGCGATCGAAGCTACCAATATATGTTGGAAGGCTATGACGATGGATGGATCTCAACGGACTCCAGAAACCGCCGCGCTACCTACTCCAAGCTCGGGCCCGGTGAATACACGTTAAAGATTCGCTCCTTTGAGGACCCGGCGACAAGCGCCACAGCGCTTCGTACCGTCGCGATTCGTCAGCTACCCGATTGGTACCAAACGCTTTGGTTCCGCGTTCTAGTTAGCTTGCTTGTCGTCTATGTTCTCTACCAGCTCTTCCGCTGGCAGGTAGCAAGGCTCGAGGGTCAAAAGCGGGCGCTAGATGCGCTCGTCGAACAGCGAACAGAAAACATCCGGCAGCTTGGTCAGGCGGGCCAGGACATCGCCGCAACGCTAAATTTAAACGAAGTGCTCCATTCAACCTACCGGCACGTGGGCGAGTTTATGGACGCCACGGTCTACGTGATGGGGCTGGTCAATGAATCATCTGGCTTGATCGAGGGAGTTGTTCACTACGAGCAAGAACAGCGAGCCGAGGACGTAGACCGTCTTCTGGACGATAAGCGCAGTCCGGCAGCTTGGTGTGTGAGAAATAAGAAGCCTCTCATTATTTCTGATTTTGAAAACCCACCAAGTGAATTAAAAGCTCTCGAACTTATCCAACGGCAACGAAAAGTCCTTTCTGCAGTGTTCTATCCGCTTGTCTTCAATGAAAGGGTCTTGGGTTTTATTAGTCTGCAAAGCTTTCAAAAGGCTGCCTACTCGGCAAACGAGCTTGAGATGCTTAAGACCATAACGTCCTACGCGGCGGTGGCGATTGAAAACGCTCGGTCACACCTACGCCTGAATCACGCGAAGGCAGAGCTGGAGCAAATAAGCGTGACTGATCAGCTCACCGGCTTGAAGAATCGCCGGTTCCTCGAAAGCCTCATGCCGACCGAGGTCCATCGCCTTAAACGACTTGTGCGCGAAGGGAGCTCAGAACGGCTGGGTTTGCTTATGGTCGATGCGGACCATTTCAAACGGGTAAATGATGAGCTGGGTCACGAAGCGGGTGACCAAGTATTGATTCAATTCGCCCGGGTTCTCCTGGCTGCTTGCCGCGATATGGACTGGGTTGTGAGATTTGGCGGTGAAGAGTTTTTAATTCTTGCACGAGTGGACAGCGCAGAACTCTTGCTCACTCTCGCCGAACGAATACGGGTAAGTGTTGAGGGCTTTAGCTTTCAGCTAGATGGTGGCGAGTCACTGAAAAAGACCTGCTCAATAGGCATAACTCAGTTCCCCTTCGCAGCCAGTACATTTGACGCCGTAAGCTGGGAAGAATGTATCCGTCTCGCAGATACGGCGCTTTATCGTTCAAAGAACTCAGGGCGTAATCAGTGGAACGCCGTGTTCGCTAAGGATGAGTCCGATCCCAGATCGAGTTATCTGCGCATCGTCGATGATTTGGAAGAATCTGTACGTTCGCAGTTGGCTGCGGTCTTTTCGTCGTCCCAGTGATAGCGGGCGCCATGGCGAAATGGAGAAACAAACGACTCCACTCATCTAGGCTTTGCGAGTGATGTCCGCTGTTACGCTATGATCGTGCACGCAAAGCCGCTAGGACACACAAGTGAGCAGACCCTTCCTCGTAATTCAACTCAGACCAGAAGATACGGTCGCGGATGAGGAACTGCGCGCTATAGCAGAGCACGCCGGACTGGCAGAATCGGAATATGTCCGGGTTCGAGCAGAGAAGTCCGCTCTACCGGCGATCGAATTCGATCTTTACTCTGGAATCATCGTTGGCGGCAGTCCTTTTGATATAAGCACACCTGCTGAGAACAAGTCCGAACTACAACGGCAAGTTGAGCAAGACTTCGCCCAGCTCCTCAAGCAAGTGGAAGACAGGGACTTTCCCTTCCTTGGTTGCTGTTCGGGAAATGGATTACTCGGGGCTCACTGTGGCGCGGTCGTTTCTCGCCGCTACGGCGAATCCGTCGGTCTTGCGGAGGTAACGCTGACGGAAGCCGGTAAAGCCGATCCCTTACTGGCGGGTTTCCCGGACCGTTTCCCTGTCTTGCTAGGGCATAAGGAAGCGTGCGATGGCACGCCTTCTGGCACCGATCTTCTTGCGACCGGAGAGCATTGCCCCGTGCAGATGTTTCGTCTTAGAAAAAATATCTACGCCACACAATTCCATCCGGAAGCCGATGCAGAGGGTTTTAGACTTCGCATAGAGGTATACAAGCATCACGGCTACTTTCCGGCGGAGGACGCAGATCGCCTGACAGAAGTCGTATCGTCCCAGCCCGTGCCTGAGAGCAATAAGATCCTGCGGCGCTTTGTGGATCGCTATAAACGCTAAGACAGGAAAAACGTTCCTAGCTGTTTTGCCAAAGAGCAGGGAGCTACGACACGGGTGCTTTCGAAGGGGCGTCAAGCTCAATACTCGGCCACGTCTGCTTAGCTTGCGCTAGCGCCGCATTAGCATCGGCTTCCCGACCCCGTGCTTTCATTCGGCCAATCATTTCAACAACATCATCTTTACATGCCGCGTCTAACAACCCTGATCTGTTGCTACCGCTCTTGGTAAACACCTCAGCGGACGCGATTTCCCGATCAATCGCACCCAAGCTGTATTTATAGGGCTCATTTCCCACGGTGAAGTCATAGCGTTCGAGCTTGTTGGCGATAGCCCAACGGATACAGTGAGCCTGCAGTAATAGCCCCGCTGATAAATCACGTACGCTGTCATCGCGACCGGCGACGTGAAAGAGCACTTCTCGCTTGGTTCTATCGACGTAATTGGCCTGTGCCGCGATCGGCTTACCATCCCGCCATAGGATCGCGAGATACACCATACCGTTGGCAAGGCCCAACATCGCGACCTCTTTAAACCGTTCTGCAAGTCGAGCCGCGCGTTTCTGTCCTTTTTGCTCCGCGTGCTTTAGGTACCAAAGCTTCGACAGTATCGTTACGTCTTGAGCGAAGGTTTCTGGGCGAGATTTCCTGATCTTCAGTCTCGGGTCTTCATCCAGTTGGCGCAGTAAACGCCTCAGTTTTTGTCGAGAATTTGCACTTAGCCCGGCGAGATACGCAGGAAAGCTCTCTGGCAGTTCAAGGTATGGACACACCAAGTTGTTGGTTTGGCCATCATTGATGAAGTGTTCGTTGGCTTTGGATGCGAACACATCCGGATCGAAGGCGTTGACAAAGGCAGCTAAGCGGCTGCTCGGCCCGCTAACGTAATTTAATACGATGCGCGCACATGCCATTTGCGATATCTCGTCGGCAAGGGCATTGCAGACATCATTCTCATAAGCCGGATCACAGAGGATGCCCGTGTAGTCTGCGTCGAAGACGTGCCCCAACATGTCTAACACGTTGATGAGGGTCCCTTCCGATTTATTCCATTTGGTCCGAACGATCAACGGCAGCAAGCCGATGCATCGATTGTCTTCGGACCAGACCGCCACCAGGCGGAATCTTCCCGCTACCCTAATAGCGACTGCACACAGGAAATCGGATGACAAATAGATGTGGGCGTGCGGGTCGGTTCGATACAGTTCGTCCCAGGCCAGCTCTAGCTCAAAAAGCCGCTCGATTGATTCAATAATCTCGGTGCGCATAGTAAGTCTTCAGAGCACGGCTACCTCTGGTCCCGCTCCAGCCGGCGAAACAGCCGAGGCCAACTGAACTGGCGCGCTACTTCTGCTGGACGGCTGAAGTACAGGGAGGCAAAAGTTGTGTGAAAAAATGCCTAATCGGTGATCCAGAGGGCATCTTGTCCGTAATGTTACTTTGTTACGTAACGCCACGGGCGTCCCCGTGGTTGCTTCGACTCTAGCTATCATCCGAAATTGAAAAGGATTCTTGATGGATACGTTCCGTAAACTGTCGCCCGCGGGTCTTCTATTATTGGGCACAACGATGGCCACTGCGCAGATAAACGATACGCAAAAAGATGCCGCCATTGAAGAAGTAATCGTGCTTTCTTCGCCGCTACGATCCAGCGTGGCTGAGGTTGTGCTTGGCACAACGGTGGTCGATCGCAGCGAGCTTTTGCAGAACATGAACGGCACCATTGGCGAGACCTTGGCCAGTCAGCCGGGGGTCAGTTCAACGTTTTTTGGGCCTGGGGCATCGCGTCCGATCATTCGCGGCCTTGGCGGCGACCGAATCCGAATTCTGACAAACGATATATCTTCCTTTGACGTATCGACCGCGAGTAACGACCACTTGGTCGCTACCGAGATGGCGAATGCAGAGCAAGTAGAAATTCTGCGAGGAGCCGCGACGCTACGCTATGGCCAAAACGCTGTGGGCGGTGTCGTTAATGTGTTTGACAATCGCATCCCGAGAAGCCGTCCGGATGACGGTGTCGACCTGGACCTGACCGCAGGCTACTCGTCCGTCGACGAGGGCTACACGGTTGGTGGAGCGTTGGATGTGAGCCTCACCGACAACCTGGTGTTCCACCTGGACGCCAACGACCGCGATGCGGACGACTACGAGATTCCGGGCTTTGCCAGTGATGAGGCGGAGGAAGAGGGCGTTGAAGGTGTCGTCGAAAACAGTAAATCCATTGCTACTTCCACGACCACCGGCTTGTCCTGGATCGGCGATAAAGGTTACGTCGGCTTTTCGGTAGGTTTCCAAGAAGGCAAGTACGGTCTGCCCGGCGGTAAGAAGAAGGAAGAAGAGGAAGAGGGCGAAGAAGAGCTGTTTGCCGAGGAAGAGGGTGAAGAGGAAGAAGAGGGCCCAATCAAAATCGATTTCGAGCAGGTTCGCTTCGACCTCGACGGTGAGTATAACTTCGACAGTGGCCTCGTGAAGCTAGCGAAGTTCCGCTTTGGTCTATCCGATTACGAGCATACGGAGTTTGCCGGCGACGAACCGGAAACTCTGTTTACTAATGACGAGTGGGAGTTGCGCGCCGAAGCCTTCTTAAACGACTTCGCTATGGGTGGCGGCACGGTGACGGGTACCGTGGGTCTCAACATCGCAGATCGGGAGTTCGAAGCGGACGGTGACGAAGCTTTTGTACCTCTGAACGAACAGTTCCGTTGGGGTGTTTTCGGGCTGGGCCGCTATACGGTCGATTCCTTCATCGGTGAAGCGAGTCTACGCATCGATAATCAGGAGAATGAAACCAGTAACCTGAGTTTTGCCGGCGAAAGCTTCAGCGAAGATCAAACGACGTTCTCCGCCGCACTGACCGGCATCTATGAAGTTAGCGACACTACCAATGTTGGCATTCACTTAGCACGATCAGAACGAGCGCCTACTGCCGAAGAGCTGTTCTCAAACGGCTTTCACCCAGCGACCAATACGGTTGAGATTGGAGATGTGAATCTCGATACGGAGGTCGCCTATTCGGGAGAGTTATCGTTCAAGACGACGGCGGGTG
Source organism: Pseudomonadota bacterium (assembly GCA_039024595.1). Lineage (GTDB taxonomy): Bacteria > Pseudomonadota > Gammaproteobacteria > Pseudomonadales > Halieaceae > Congregibacter. The sequence continues at coordinate 5,855 of JBCCQO010000075.1, forward strand.
CTTTTGGCTTTGGAGCCAATGTTTACTACATCGACTACCGGGACTTTATCTTCCAAAGCCCAACGGGTGACTTCTTTGAAGAAGGCGACCCGTTCCCTGCCGATGAGGGTTTCCCGGTGTTTGCCTACCAGCAAGCGGATGCGGAGCTCTTTGGTTTTGAGCTTGAGGCGGACTACCTGGCCTTTGAATCTCGTGATTTACAGGTGGCCTTCGATGCCCAGCTGGATATGGCCCGAGGGGAAACAACCGAGTCCACCACGTTTGGCGGCATCGAAAATGTCCGCGACGAATTTACACCGCTCGGAACGGGCGCTACGACCGTCGCTGCGGGCGACTTGCCTTTCTTCCCACCGGTTCGATTCTTGGGTGGTGTCAACTTTGACTACCAACCGCTGCGTTCGAGTCTGCGCGTCGAGGTACAGCATGTTACCGAGCAGGATCGGGTCGGCGAAGCCCCCGAAGGCAGCGAAGCCGAAATTCCAGGAACGATCGAAACGGACAGCTATACGTTCTTAAACGTCTATCTCACGGTTCAGCCCTTCCCTAGCGCAGACAATGTGACGCTGTCATTGCGGGGTCGCAACTTGACTGATGAGTTCGCGCGTTCAGCGACCTCGTTCCTATCGCAGTCAGCCCCGCTGCCGGGTCGGGATATTCGCCTGGGAATCAATATCCGCTACTAAGCCTCTTAGCAAGCGTGGACTGGGGTCCTCCAGTCCACGTCCCTCCTGTTTGGGAATGAGCTGGCAACGAGTTTGGAATAAGTTAGGAGTGAGTTGGGAGAGAGCTGGGAGCGTGTACAGCAGCGATTTGATCGCTCAGCAGCTTTTTGACGAAAGCTCCCAGCTTTACCAGTAACTGCCCTAGTTTGTCCCGTCGTTTCGCTTCTTTTTCCCGCCGGTACTTTTATTCTCGCGATCCATTCGTGACGTTGTGGCCTGTGCTGCGACTCTTATTCGTCACCGATCTGAATATAAACCGAGCGAGAGTGGTGAGGCGTGTTCAAAAGTACATCATTGATCCTAGGCTTAGTGCTTACCGTGCTTACCGCGGGGACAAGCAGCAGTGTTGCTGAGACCCCCAAGATCCCCCTAGAAAGCTTATTCCAAATGATTACTCCAAAATGGAGTAACACGGATCTAAAAACCGGGCGCGCGCTCGACGACTATCTTGAGCTATCCCTGAACGGCGACGAGAATGCGATTGCCTACTACCTACCAAGCGCGCCGAAACACATCATGAAGTCCTATCACGGGGGTCCGGGCACTTACTACTATGGTGTTCCGATTATCTTGGATGTCGAAAAAGACGGGAAGCGCTTTGCCCAGTGCGCGCTGATTTACAAATACTACTATTTGGAGCGTCGTGATCAGCGTCTCTTCGACCCCATCGGCTGCGATAGTGGCGAGGCGGAAGCGCACCCAGTCCCAACCGCGTTCCTGCAGGATCTTGAATCACAAAGCGTTAGCAACTGCGGACCAGGCTGTCGCTACCACTTCGTTTCATCCCAAAGTCCCGACAAAGCCGAACTGGTGCAGCAGATCAAAGAGCTTTACCTCGATGAGACCTACAACTATGACATGGTGACGCTGCCCAAGGAGTCCGCCAAGTATAAAGTGAGCTACTCCGTCTACGGCGGAGATGAATTTCAGTCCATCGAGTTCGAAATAATTGCAGAGAAGGTAAAGGGGGTTGCTTCCGTTTTTACTATTTACCGCCTTCAAGGGCCGTGGCAGAACCATGCGGCATTGCGCTACAGCGCGGACAAAAATCTGTATTTCCAATACTACGATCAGGTTTCCGCAGGGGTGATGGAGGTACTTGAGCGCGATGGTGAGCTGCGACGAAATATTCAACTCTATGTTATCGCTGATGGCGACATAATCGCCCATCAAGATGTTTCCGAGACCTTACGCCGGGCTCAGTCTATCGATGAGGATACGAAGCCTCAGTACAAGCGGAAAAAACCAGGCTTGCGATACGACGGCTTGGACGGGCGAGGAGGGAGTATCTTTATAGGCGGAAAAGATCAATTTCATCATCTTCTCGAGATGCACAAAGGCGAAGTTCACTTCGTATGGAGTGAAAAGACAGACAATATTCAGTTTGCTCGCGCTTGGACCTTTGCCTTCCCGGGGAAGACGATTATTCCGGAAGATCAACCGTACCCGCTCTCGCGAAAGTTATCGCTAGAGGCGGGTAATCGTATGAGCCAGGATCAAAATTCCGATCGCTACTTCTGGTCTGTGGCTTCTGAAACGGGTTCTGACGCTCGTAAATTAGTCTCCGCAGCCGGCTGGATACCAGATCCGGTGCGTTTGGAGCGCGAGGAAACGGAAGCACGCATGCAAGCGGACCGCGACCGTAGAGATCAGGAGCGGGCTGACCGTAAAGCGCAAATTGTCGCCGATAACGCGGCACGCGATGCGCAGCATGAGCAGCATTTACGAGAAGTCGCGGCACGAGAGAAAGCGGTCGAAGTGGAGGTAGCGGCAGCGCAGGCAGCCGCGGCAGAAGAGGCAAACGCGGAGTTGGCTAAAGCGCAAAAGATGCTGGAAGAGGCACAGCGCGGGACCGACCAGGGCAATGGATTTATCGCGAACTTGGTCCGCTACATCACCTGCTGGGGCCTGCTATTGGGCGGCATTCTCTACTCTCGATCGTTCTTAGCTGCAAAGTTGCCCGCCGTCGGAGGGCCCCTTGACCGCAGTTACAGCTTAATGGGTGCGTTTTTGCCTTCCTTGGGTGTGGTGTTGGCGGTCTGTGCTTTGCTGGGATTTTTCATGAGTACCTTAAGCGGTGCGTTGCTTGCGAACCTTATTCCCCAGCTGGCGGCTTTGGCACTAGGCATTGTTTTGGGCTCTAGTAAGATGCTAGACCTCAAAGCTAAAGCTGAAGAGGCTATAAACAGCTCAGCAGCCTCCAGTGAGGTCTCTAGCGATGCCTCCAACGATAGAGTTGCTGCCGCGAGCGAAGCGGCTAGAAAAGGCGCTGCGAAGCTAGGGCCCTTGCTCACTGTGATCGATAAGAATAAGGGAAGAGTCGGCGTGGCTGCGATCGCGGTCGGATTGCTTAACCTGTTCTCAGGTGGGACGTTCTACCTGATATAAGGCGCTGGTTCTTTACCGAGCCCACAATGGAATAAAGAAAAACGCCTCGGCATCGTTTTTGGCCAGACGTTTTTTACCCAGACGATTCTTATTTTGCCATTTCTTGGTTAGGTCTTTTTTGTTCAAAGTAGTCCTAGCCAACCGAGAGAGTATTAGCTTTCACTGCTACTCACCCAAATTGGAGACGACCACGCCCTTTCTTGGATCGTTTTCTTTAAATCCGCGCGAGGTGGTAAGCCTTTTTTCAGTGCGTCCCAGGTAGACCAGCGGCAGGTTGGATTTTCTAGCACACGGACATAGTAGACCGCTTCCTGCCCAGCCTCGAACGTCGGATCGCGCCATACTGTGTTGAGCGCCGCGGCGCCGCTAGCACCGCTGATCGAGCAATCGGAGAGGTCCACAGTTGCACCATTGTCGGGACATCGGTGTGTGCTCGGATCCGGCATGGCCCCGTTTGAACAGGCGACGTCGAACACCCTTTCGGAAGGCCCGTCATCAGCTACGGTTGCTTTGATAATCTGCACTCGTTGGAGCGGCGCGCTCAATGGATCTTGCTCAGCCATAACCATGAATTCAGGTATCCCTTCCGCAGCGAGCGAAAGTCTACCGCCCATGGGCACACCCAGATCGTAGGCGAGGCTTAAAGTATCCGGAGCGTTGGGAGTAATCGCTGACCAGTCTTCGCTGGCGAAAAATCTGACCTTCATGCGCGGTCCAGAAGTGGCGAAGGTTTCCTTTCGACGCATGGCCTCGTAAACAGCCTCACGAGTATTGGACTCAGCCCAGACCGCAGCTAGACCTGATGCACCCCACTCCTCATAGCCTGTTCCGGCGATATAGATATCCCCGCCTATTTTCGCGGTCATCGAATTTGGGAAAATACGCGCTACCGCAAGTGGTACGCCTTCCAAGGGAACGGATCCGCGATCATTTGCGGTTGCGTCCATCAAAGCAACCTTGCCGTGATAGGTCTCCTCGCGGAAAGAACCTGCGACTACATGAGTGTCTGAAGATCCAATGAGTCCGAATTCGTAGGGGTTTGTGATTCCTTGGCGCGCCAAGGAAAGCCCACGGGTATAGGCATCTCGAACATAGCTTCCGGTGGGTTTACTCTCAAGAGTGGTGGCTACACGGTAGCGAGCGATCTCGAAGTCGGCCCACTCATCGTTGGGCGATAGGGCAGGGTGAGTTTCAGATGTTCCCTTGACCTGGGTTACCTCCACCAGTGGTTCGTTGCGAATACGCTGCTCTGCGTATTCTTCATTGATCGCCGCGCCTTGCCAGTCGGTCAACATAAACATGTTGCCGTTCGAACCATTCGAGTTGTGAGGAATAGCAAGAGATTCGATGCCGTCTTCGCGAAGACCATCCATCCAATCCCAGAGTCCTTCTGGATTTCTCGAATGAAATCGGGAGAACGGTTCAGCAGGAAGCCGTGCCGTATCCTTGAAAATCACGTTTCGATGCAGGTTGCCCTGGTCGTCGCTAGAGGTAGTAAACTCGTAAGCGGCAAAGGTAGTCAGCACTCCAGGCTCGTAGAATTCGTCTGCCGCCGCAACCGAGTCCACCCAGGCCGTTCTCACTACCGAGGCCAGATCTTCTTCCTCCACGTCTCCTGAAACTATTCCCTCAATCATCGCCGGCAGTGTCCGACCAAATGCGAGATAGCGATTCATCTGTTCGTGAAACATCGACGACGCTTCCGCATTCAGCGGTGCCAGATAGCGAGCGAACTCTTCCTGTGACAAGGGGTTCGCCGGATCGGACGCCGCCTGCACGACTCCCAAAAACATCGCGTGATCGGTCACGGCGTAAAAATCCAGCGGTCGGCGTAGCTTCATGTCGTAACCGAGCGGGTGTTTGATTGTTTCACCAAGCGCAAACCGATAGGCATCTCTTGGTGTCGTTGTCGTGCCAAACACGTAAGCGTCAAACGACAGCGCCGTATGTACATGAAGGTCGCCGAAGTAAGCGTTTCGTTCCGGATTAACCGGTACACCGGCTAGATCTTTTGGACCAACACCCTCGATCTCCGCATCGTTGACCGAGATCACC
>JBCCQO010000076.1:0-10912 GCA_039024595.1 Pseudomonadota bacterium
CAGCGAGCGTAGAAGCCGATTGCATTCCGTCCACGACATTACTTATTTGAAGACGCGCGTCTAGCAATACCGCCAAGAAGTCCAGCTGTAGATCTCGATCGTCGGTTCGCATCGCCAGGTCGGTAACGATGGTCGTCACAAATCCATCCAGCTCATCTTGTAACAGCGCCGTTGATTGCGGCGCTACAGCGGACTCATGGGAAGCGCTTTTTGCTAGACCCTCAGTCAGCTCATCCACTTTGTTCTCTCCGGCTCCTTCTGCTGCCGATGTTTTTGCCAACTCCACAGAGAACGACAAAACCGCGTTCAAACCGGATTCTGTCGCTTGCACATTACTTAGGTGAGCGAGATCCGTAAGCCGGGGTGCGTCGACCGTTGATCCCATAAAGCGCATGAGCAGTTCATCGATGGACAACAGCAAGTCACCAACCGGTACGCTCACAGTTTCGAGCCGTGGAATCAGCAGAGTTTCAGCCAGCTTGCGAGTGGTGGGGGTCAACAAGCTTTTACTCCCGTCTGGCTTACGAAGCTCCGCCGCTACCGTGGTGAAGGTCACGCCTTTTCCCTGGGCATCAACCGCAGGCTTGAGGCGCATTACAAGCAGCGCTTCGAAATCATTAATCCCAGGACAGCGAGAAAAGATTCGAAGTCCAGCGCTGACTTCCGAGTCGAGGGTGAGCTCTAGGTACGAGGAATCGTGGGCCAGGGCAAAAGACGTGAACTTAATCTTGTTGCACTCGTCAGCCAAGATCTCGCCTTCGCCGGAGTCATCGATTTGTAGAGCGCTGCGTATACGGTCAGCTACTAGCGACATTGGTAGCGCCATTGGAACAGCCAATTCGGTGGCTGAAGCGCTGGTGGCATTTGCCACAGGCTGCTCGTTTCCTGATGAGGAAACTCCATAGCTAATACACACCAATGCCAAACAGGCCGTGCAACTGGCTCGCACCAATACACGGGCGCTGCGCCTGGAAACGGATGCGCGCATCAAGAAAGCTAAAAACATCAAAGCATTGTGGACGCGCCGGAAGATCCAGGCAATCGTGATCTGGACCACCGAAATCTCTCACTGTAAGTGTCGGTAAGCGGGGCATCGTCTGGGGGCAGCGCAAGACCGAAGCTCATGAGTGAAAACGTTTATCTTGCGGCCAGCCAGTGCTGGGATGAGTATCAGAGTTTAGATTAAGTTGAGTCTCTTATCGTTTATCTCTATTTTGTCTGGCAAGTTAGGTGCGAAAGAGTTTAAGAACTGCCATGAGCCGAGCGACAGTGGGCGATAGACGCCGCAACAGCCTAATCACTCTAATGACCCTTCCAAGGACTCTGTTCTCGGTGGTAATCCTTAGCCAAGCGATGACAAGTGGACCGGCCATGGCGGAATGTTCCGAAGCGGCGACCACGGGCTATGACCGAGGCATCGTCGCATTGGAGGCAGGCAACCCCACCGTCGCAATTCAAGAGCTGGAAACAGCCACGACCGATTGCTCTTCACCGAACCACTGGATCGCACTTGGTAACGCGCTGCGTGAATCGAATAAGGGCTTACCGGAGCAATCCGACACGCTCGCTGAGCGAGCGTTGGGCGCGTATGGAACCGCCTTCGGCAATGCTCGCTCCTCTCAAAACGACACCGCCGGTGCCGAAGCCGCCCGTGCGATCGCCGAAGTCGGTCTCGACACTGGCGACCCGTTGAAGGCGCAAAATTGGCTGCTCGTTGCGTCACGACTCGACCCAGAAAATCCAGAACTTCCCGCCTTGCAGCAGCGCCTTGACGAGGCGCGCACGCAGCTCAGCGCTGATGAAATCGATACGGGGTTAAGCCAAACGCGCGGTATTGGCACGGTAAATAGCCTGCTTGGTGGAAAGGTATCGTCAAATGCTTTTTGGGATCCGGAAGATGAAGACGACGGCGGAGCTGGCGGTGGCACCACGTCGGTTAGCGCCAGCATAGTGGCTCCACCGGTGGAGACCTTGGATGCTGTTTCGATCGCTATCCCCATTCGCTTTCTTACAAACAGTACAGAGCTCACCGCAGAGACCGCGATCAATGTTCGTAATTTGGCTGAGGTCTTGGGAAAACAGTCTTCGTCCAGCCAGGTTTCCTTAACGGGACACGCAGACGTCCGCGGAGATGCAAAGTACAACCAGGAACTTTCTCTAGCGAGGGCGGACGCGATCCGCGACTTGTTGCAAGAGGCGGAAGCTTCCCTCGTTGGAAGAATAGACACCTTCGGCGCGGGAGAGTCAGAACCGCTAGACTTTGGTGATTCACAGCGTGCGCACGCAAACAACCGAAGACTAGAAGTAACCGTTACCGAGCCTGGTGCTACTGCTGAGTAAGCGACGGAATTCCGGCGACTTGGGCGACCAGCTTTGCTGTCTCTGGGAGTCCATCGCTAGCCACTTGCGCCAGCAGGCTTTCGACCTCCTCAAAGGCGTACGGGTTTTTGTTGAAGGTCTGCTCCTCTTCAAGAAGCGTTTGCACGATGTATAAGGCGCGCAACAATGAGGCGACCGGGTACCCCCTTTCTGACGCGGCAACCAAACCCTGCATCAGTTCCTTGGGAGTGTCGCGAACCGCTAGTCCCTCGAAGGACGCATAAAAGAGGCTTGTTGCGGCAATGCTGTCGCCCGCACCGCTGAGCGCGACCAGTTCGTCGATGCGCTGCTCGAAGGCTTCGGGTGCCGCCGCTTCCATCCGGTCGAGCTCCACAAGATTTCTGAGCGTAGGCTCGGTCCACTCCATTTGATGGGAGCGATCGCTCCCATCAAAACTATCGATAAACCGCTGATACTCATCGTCGGTCGCAGCAGCTGAGGTAGCCAGCGCAATAGTAAAGCCAGAACTTTCGGCGTCTACGTTGATGAGAAGCGTCTCGCCTACGTAGCCGGGTGCAACAGCTGCTACTCGATGTTCCCCCTCACTCAGGCTGAGCTTTCGCAGAGGCTCCTCTTGACCATCAACCCAGAGTTTTCCGCTTACCGGATTCAGTGAGAACTCAACTTCATAGGCGGGAGGTGGAAACGTATTCACCCAAAGTTCGCTGATTCCTTCACGGATCGAAGGCTGCCCTAAGGCGGTCGCGATCAACAGCACGCTAGCGATGCTTGCAAGCAGTGAGCGCTTCAACTGGCGAGGGTTCGCAAGACGTCGCAGCTCTTGAGCGAGGACATCGGCACTAGGGCGCGCAGCGGGGTTCGGGTTCAAACAGCGACCGATCGCAGGCGCATAGATGCGCGCCTCAACGGGCAATGCACGAGCGAGTGCTTTGCTTTGGGCGGCGTTATTGATGCTTCTCAGTTCAGCCTCCGGACGCACCCCGGAGAGCAGCTCGAAAAACATCACGCCTAAGGCGTAGATATCGCTTTTGGTTGTGGCTTTGTCTAGCTGCTGCTCCGCCGGCCAATAGCGCGGATCGCCCGCAACGACGCCCATCGCCGTCCCCTCCTCCGCGATCAGTTTGGCGATTCCAAAGTCAGCGAGGAATGCATTGTCGCCGTCGAACAGAATATTCTCCGGCTTTATGTCTAAGTGGGCCATAGGAATGTCGATCTCACTGTGCGCATGATGAAGCGCGGACAGTACGTCGCAAACAATTTCCACCGCGTGTGCGACAGTCACCTCACCCGCTTCCATACGATCACGCAAACTACCGCTTCGAGCGTAGTAGACCGAGAGGTAGAGTAATTCACCCGCTTCACCTGCGGTAAAAATCGGTAAGATGTTGGGGTGATGCAGCTTCGCTTGCCGGTTCCCTTCGCGGAGGAAGTAGCTGCGAAACAGTTCGTCTTCGTGCTTTGGCAGAATAGTCTTAAGGGCAACTTCCCGTTCCAGCATGCCCACTTCGCGAGCCAAATAGACCATCCCCATACCACCCTTGCCGAGCGACTTGACGATCTCATAGCCCGGAACTTCTACCGAGACCCCTACTCGGGCCTCATCTCCCGTCTCCTCTTCATCGTCATGGGAAGCAAGCAAGTCGGATGATGAGGCGACGACGGTTTTCTCCTCAGCGTCGGCCGCCGCTTGCTTGCCTTTTGGTTGCTCGCTCAACGAAAACCGCCTCTAACGCGTCTCTAGATCAGCTCTAAGGGAGCTTGCCATCGGCGAGCGACGGCGAGGCAACACTGAAATCAAAGCCTCGAGCGTAAACGGTGGGCCACTGGGGAAACGCGGCGTACTTCGCACTGAGCGCTGGGACGCCAGCTTCTGCGAAATCAGCCAGCTCAGAAGCGGTTAGTAAACCATCGGAAGGTGAGGCGTCGGCTTTGCCCTGGAGACCCTCCAACAAGCTGTAGGTGAAGACACCATGACCCAAGACGCTACTCTCCGTCGCCAATTGTCCTTTAGCCGTCGCCGCGATCAAATGAATACCCAATAAGTTGCTAAAACTCTGTAGTGCTCTACGATCGCGAAATTCACTTTGTAAGTTTGCAAGTGCATCGCCTGATTTACACGTATCGAGCAGCATAATCACTCGCCGAGCATCGAGCGACTCAAGTTCCCGAGCAATCTCACTAAAAGGCAGACCCACACGCTTCAAGGAGCGCTGCGAGAACGGCACTCGCAAGCCCTGGAGTAGAAGATGAAATTCCTCATTCACAACATCGCCATGGGTCGCCGCATACACCACAATCACGTCTTCCGGCTTAGCGCTTCTTAGGTCGCGAAGTGCTGCCAATACCCCCTTTCGTGTCGCTGCTTTGTTTTCGATCGTTGTGCCGCGCACCGAAGAAAAAAGAGGCGATGCGCTCTGCGCGAGATTCGTCACAACTGCTTCTGCATCGACTAACGAATAGTTGAGGTTTAGCGCTCCGTCACCATAATCGTCTATCGCGATCGCCAGGAGGTGGAGCACCGGGTCCGCCTTGGCGCCTGTCACCTGCACCGAGTCAACTCGCGCCGGAGAAACCACTCCCTCCGTATCCTTGACCTTGGCAGTAAAGGTATTTTCGCCAGGAAGCGCCCTTACTCTCCAGGTAGTTGTCACCGTTTCCTGCTCGCCGTCGGAGGTCGTATTCCTACTGACCTGCTTGTCGCGGCCTACGCGCAATCCCAGATGATAGAGGCTTGGCTCTCCAACTCCGCCACCATTGTCCGTCACTGTCACGGTCGCTTCGATCAGCTGCTTAGGATCGCCAGGGTCTGGGGCCGTCAGCGACAATTCAATCCGTGGAGGCGCCAACACCCCTTCAGACAAGGCTTTCGGGCTCGTGAAATAATCACCGTCTTCACCCAACCATTTATGAAAAAGACCCGGCTCGAAGTGGGTGTCGACGAAGCTTGGAAGAGGAAATTCGACCCCCTGATTACCCCAGAAAATCCCATTGTTCTCTCCTGCCTGACCATCGAAGCGCCCTAACTCATCAAGCATTGCCCAACCAAGGCTGGTCGATACTAGCGTAAGCGGTAACTGAGGACGATCGAGGTGTGAAAACTGTACAAAGCCGCGGCTAGTGCCACCAATGAGCAGGGGCGACCCAGCGGAAGTAGAGAGTGATGCAAAGCCTTCATTCGGCTGCGCTATTGCAGTCATAGTTTGGCGGCTGACCAGGGACCAGCGAAGCAGCTCACCGTCTTCTTGCACCGCGATCAGGGATTGAGTGGCCGTGTTCACGAGGAGTTTTTCAACTTGGCACTCGGCCCGACAAGGGAACTCTCCCACCCTCTTTGCCGAGCGAACATCCCAATCAATGATCGCCTTATTCGTCGCGATCAAGAGTTGACTGGAAACATCTGAAAAGGTGAATGCAGATACGGTGTCGCCTAGCTCTATGTCTGCCAACGGAGCACCGGTCCTCGAACTCCAAAGACGGAGCTTTGAATCGGCTACCGAGGTCACGAACACATCTCCAGAAGGGCCCATCGCCATCACTGTTCTGGACCGGCCGGGTTGTGCAAAGGCCTGCGCTAAACGTTCCAAAGATTCGGAAAACGAGTAGATCGCCCCGTCCGACGCTGTGAGCAGCAACTCACCAGTCCGCCCGACCTCAGCGGCCGTTGCTCCGCTCAAATTGCTTGTTGTCACTGAAACTGGCGCCCGCGACGCTGCAGACCATCGAGCTATTTTGCCGCCACGGTGAATTGTAAAGAAGCTCATGTCCCCACCAATGGCGGCCATCACCACTGGTTCTTCAAGGGCTAGAAAGTGATCCCAGTAGCGGCTGTTCTGGAGATCCCATATTCGCGCCCGATTGTCTTCAAAAACCAGAAGCAGGTAACGCCCATTTCGGCTGGTCTTCTGAACGACAACCTTCCCCGCACTTTCTTTGACTTTGAGAGACAGCTGCACGCGCTCCAGTGCTCTGCGCGTATTCGTCTCTAGCGCTCGCTGGATCGCGCGACTAGTATTGAACTGCGCGTGCGAATGAGCAGGCGTGAGAAACACTGAGCACACAATGCCTGAGAGAAGTACGGCTGTTATTGCACGCCACGAGTTCATCTTAGTACGACTTCGTTTTCATCAGTTGCTTCTACACCTGCTGCTGTCTTTATTGTTCTTGCCACGACCGCTCTCACCGCGGTTTTTACCGTATATGCTGGCTTTTTCTCGGCCGGTTTTTCACTCTGTAGCCTGCGCTTTAATTTGTTCTTCCAAAAGGCCCATAGCCCTAGCTTCGAGTTCGCGCCAATCATCCACCCAGCAGCAGCCGTGGTCAAAGTCTGCGGCTTCGACGACTTTTCCTGCCGCGGCCACACCGATGCGATCTAGGTAGGAGTCCAGTACTAGCAAAGGCACCACCTCATCTCGTGTGCCGGCGAGATGGACCTGCGGGATTGTCGCTAGCGTCTCCGCATAGTTGGCTGGGTTCAGCGAACCCTGTAGCGGAGACACGCTGTGATGCTCAATCCAGCGATCTGTGTCTAGATTTGCTGCCACCGTGATAAACGCCACCACATCATCACGACTCGCCGCTAGCAGGGCCGCGATGACGCCGCCTCCAGAAAAACCGATCAACAGCAGTTTCTCGTGCTCTCGCTTTAGCTCGTCTATGGCTTGCGAAATCAAACTGAGGTTTCTCGGACCGTAGCGCCGCTCGGTCCAGATTGGATAGGCGCAACCAGTGGACTGGAGCGCTTCAAACTGGCAGGGCCTTGCGATGTAGGCCAAGCGACCGTATCCCCTTGCCCCTGCCGCTAGACGTAGCGCTACGGGATCTCTAGGAGTAGGGTCTGCCGACGGCGACCGACGGGATTGCCATGCATTACCATCACCTTCTAGATACACCAGTAGCACATTTTCATCGGCCAACACGCTTTCTGACTGTATCTGCGCATCTCGTAGGCTACTGACCAGACTAAGGTTTTCGTCAGTATGGAGAGTGCTTTGCCATCGGGAAGATAGTTTTGAGCCTAAAGCCGGTTGCTTCGCGCGAATACCAGCGTCTGTGGTGCAACCGAGGAGGCACAGGGAAATAAACATAGTGCAGACTAACGCTTGCGAGATCTCTTGCGAGAGACCAGGCGCTGCTAATACTAGAGCGTGCATGTCACCATCCGGCACAGCCCACCGATAGGCTCTAGGTCCAGGCTCTAGGTTCGAAAACGATAGACACGAAATTGACATAACAAATGGATACGGGAATCTACGTGACTTTTAGCTCTACTACATCCTTAGCATCACCCTCTTCGCCACTCACGTCATTGTTCTATAGAGCAGTGAATGGCAAACGCGCGGTTACGCTTAAAAGCGGCTCTCACGGACTTGGCTCGATCGAGAGCCACTCTTTCATCTGTACGCTGACCGGCGGTCGAGTTCATCGTCATCGACCGCTCGCGATTGCGGTAGCGCTTTTTTCCCTCCTAGGTGCATCTCCGGGTTTCACACAGCAGCAAATAGATGTCGCCCCCGGCACGACCTCACTGCTACTGACGCCTGAGAACTTTGCTGCAGGGGCCACAGTCAATGTACCTAGTGGTGTCGCATTGGAAGAAATACTGATTGCACCCTTTGCCGACCCAGCAGACCTCAGCAATCCACCACCGTTCGTACTCAATATCGACGGCTCGGTCGGTGACGCTGTACAGAACACCACGGATTTCGATCTCAACTCATTTATACCCTTAGCGGGTGTCAATATTGGCGCTACGGGCGTGGTGTCCAATCTGGGTCTTAACGGTGGCGCGGTTGTAACCAACGACGGGCTAATTTCTTTGGCACCGGCGGATTCCTCTTTGGGCGGCACAGCCTTGTTTTTGAGCGCACCGTTTAACGGAAACACAGGGGACGTATCCGCCTACACCATCACCAACAACGGTGAAATATCCGTGTCTGGGGACAATCTCACCGCGGGTGTATTTGGAAATACGATAGTCGCCTACGGCGGCGATGGCGCAGTGCCCGCTACCGTTTCTTTGAATTTGAACAATACGGGCACAATCAGTTTAGGGGACAATGCGACGGGCACACTCGTTCGGTGGCGAGAGGCTGACGACATCGTCATCACGAATTCCGGCACCATGGATGTTGGGTTCACAACGTTTGCGGCTGGCTTTAGCTCAGAACCGACCATATTCCTCCGCGACCGGGAACAAACCCCGGGCATCGAGTTCGATGACAATATGAGCATAACCAATGAAGCATCGGGTCAGCTCATAGGCAGTAGGATATTCTTCGCTTCTCCCTTCGACGGAAGCGAAAGCTACAACGTGACCTTTGTAAATGAGGGTAGCGTTCTCGCATCCGGTTCGGACAACAGTAGCCCAAACAGCCCCGGGGGAGCCGCATTTCTAATTGGAGGGCTCAGCAGTTTCACCAACAGCGGCACGATTACAATTGATGGAACCCTTCTCGACACCGGCAACGGCAGCGGTGCGTTTTTAGATCAATTCGTTGAGTTTGGTGCGGTGCCAGAGCAATCGGACTTCGATGCGCAGCAGATTACCTTTCTTAACACCGCATCCGGAGTAATCGATGCGTCCGGAAAAGGTATAGAGTTTCAGTCGGGTACGATCACCAATAACGGAACCATCATCGCCCGCGGCGAGCAAGACGGCTTTGGAATCCTGGCCGAGGTGCCTTCTCTTGGAAACACCTCGCAGGATTTATGGAACGACTCGGTCGATGTAGTCAATACGGGGCTGATCCAAGCCGGCTTCGTCGGTGTCGCAAAGCAATTGGGTGTGGTCAACCTCAATCTCAGCAACAGTGGCACTATCGAAATCATCCAAGACAGCGCCTTTAGTCCAAGTGCGATCAGCCTAACTGAGGGCAGCATGAGCATCACCAATGAAGCGGACGGCGTGATCCGAGGCCCTACGGCGATAGCCGGATCTGGAGACAGTCTCTCAATTGTCAATGCGGGCCTGATAGAAGGTGAGGTTAGCTTCTCGGGCACAAGTACGATTGAAAATAGCGGAACAATTGTCGGCGACGTCTTTCTTGGCGCGGGAGACGACTCAGTCAGTGCAAACGGTACGTTCGTAGGCACAGTCTTTCTCGGAGACGGTAACGATACGTTTATCGCGCAAGGTGGCCTGACCGTCACCGGCTCAGTAGAGGGTGGCAACGGCTTTGACACGCTCCGTTTTGTAAACTCGTCGCTGGTCCAAGGATCGTCACAAGTGGTCGGCTTTTTCGACGGCTTCGATGAAGTGTTTGTGGATGGTGAGTTCTCGCTAGCAGATGGTACAGCGACGACGATCGCGCTGACCGCCCCAGAGCTCGCGTTCGAAGCCAATGCGGTTTTTGAAGTGGATGCATTAGAAGACGGAACGGGCGATCTACTGACTAACATCGGCACGATCGAACTCAACGGCGGACAAGTGCGAGCGATCAGCAACGATGGCACTTGGTCCGTTGCTCAGGACTACACGATCCTGCGGGCCGATGGGGGACTCACGGGAACTTTCGATAGTGCGACCTCGAATCAGCCATACCTCGATGCCTCGCTCGCCTATACGGCCGATAGCGTCATCCTCTCCCTAGAGCGAATCGATGGGCTAATTCAAGGCGACATCTTAGAAACGACTAATGCGCAACAGTTAAGCGTAGCGGCGAGAGTCATTCCTCAGATAATCCAAGGACAGGTTTCCAACAGCATTCGCAACCTGCTTGGGTCTAGTGGAGGCACGAGCAGCGTCGCTTACTCACCGGTGAGTTTCGCGACCGGTTTGTCCGCTGGAGATGCAACCAGCTCGGACGCCAAGGCAAGCGGTAGCGGCTGGTTAAACATTACCCCTACACGCTACGATCAGCGCGCTTTACTCCCTGGCACTACCGGTTTGCAAGAGATCGATGGCGAGAGTGTTAGTCTGCTTGCGGGCCTCGATCGAGTTTTGGGATCTCGTTTTGTCGCCGGCGCGTTTGTAGGCTACGAAGACAGTGAGGTCGAGTATCGAGCTATTTCCGGCCTTCAGGAAAACACCGGCTTTGTCCTGGGTGGGTACGGAGGCGTTGCGTTCAATCAATGGCTGTTTAGCAGTGTTAACTTAAGCTGGGCACAGCTGGACAACGAGCTAGAAGAACGCGCCTTTAACGCGGCGGAAGCCCAGCGAGCTAACTATGATTCGCAACGTTTGTCCTTCGGTGTGGACCTTACCGCCGCGACCCAACGAGGGAAGCTTTCTTACCTAGCGAAAGCAGCTTTCAACTATTCTGAGGAGTCCTACGATGCCTATCGCACAGGGCGGGGAGAAAGAGTCCAACTCGAAGATCTCTCTTTAGGTCGGCTAAGTTTCGGCGGTGAGGTAAGCTACCTAGGCGAAAGTTGGAATCCGTACCTCGCCGTGAATTACGAAGTCGATACCAGCGCTTCTCAGACCGTGGCAGACGATAACGGATTCGTTGTAAACGCGGGCATTCGAACCGTACACAATGAACGCCTGGCGTTAGAAGCCTACCTGGCTACAGTCACCGGCCGGAGCAATGAAAATCAAGAGCTGCTTGGCTTCAACATCAACTATGCATTC